>CAYWIK010000084.1:5004-7740 GCA_964458315.1 uncultured Spirochaetales bacterium
CGAGGTAAAAATCCAGCATCTTCCCGCGGTCCATTTCGGCCGCAGGGACAACGATCTCGACGGCCCTCTCTAAAAGAGTGTTTTCCCCATCGGCAACCTTCTGTTCCTGCACAGCAATCGCCTGATTGACGAGCCCGTGCATCTGCTTAAGAGCAAGGGCGTTTTGAAAATGTGACCGGTATGTTTCGTAGGCATTCCGGTAGAGCGCGTTCTCTTCATAGTCGGAAAACACCTTCGGTTCCGCCGACGCGTAGAGGGAATGCAGGGCATCATAGGCCCCTTTGACCTTATCATACATATTTTGTGTTTCATTCCACCGCTCTTCCGCCGCAGCGGGATATAGATATTCACGGGAAGCGTATTCCAGCAGAGCATCGCTTTTTCGGAACACCTGTTTTGCTTCATCTTTATCACTTTCCGCGTTTTTCACCCGTTCGTACGCTTCCGCGTATTCCCGGTTCCTCCGAGAAAACTCCTCCGCGGCATTTTCCCAGGTTTCCCGGAGCTGCAGATACCGGTCCTCCGCATCCGCCGCCTCTAGTTCTAAAGGGCGCACGATGCCGGCATAACGGTCTTCAGACTCTTTCTCGAAAAGTTCGAGGGCCGCCCGGGTATCGGCGCGCAAACCCTTCAATCCGTTGATTTCGCCTTCAATTTCTTCGATCCTTTTTCGTGCATCGCCCCGGACCGTATGAAGCTGCTCCAGCCGTTCAATTGTGACCGTCCCGGAAACGGACCCCGCCGCGTCTCCGGCCCCGGCCCATTCAACAATACGCTTCGAAGCGTCATCCCAAACCCGCATCCGGTCCTCGAGCTCCCCTTCATACCACCCGCCTTCTATACCGTACCGCTCGATCAATTCCGCGGATGCCAAGAATTCTTTTCTGTATCCTTCAGTCCGCCGCTTCTCTTCCAGGGCGGCCGCGCCGGCAGCGGTCTCGGCCTCCAAGACCCGGCCGGCAAGTTCCAGCGCTGCCGCTAAAAGAAGTGTCCTCTCCTCTGAAGTCGCCCCCAGTAGGACTTCCCCGCCGCTTTTAAGGGTAGAGAGAAAATCCTCCTCTTCCCATACCGCGCCGTACCCCGCGGAAAATATCCGGCGCAGATTTAAAGCTTCCGACGCTTCGGCGCGGAGTTCCTCCTCCGAGACAGGACCATCGGAAGGAAAAGCGGTATATATTTCAATCAGCCCGGTCACTTCCGCCAATACCGGGCCGTACTCCCGCCCGAAGGATGAGAGAAACTGCCCTTCCCCTTTCCCGGCGCATAACCTGCGTACCGATTCCAGGGAAGTACCGGCGGAATCCGCTCCGGTAATCCCGCCGTAACAGTCTCTCACCCTCGTAAACCATTCCTTCGCCGCTGCCGTTTCGGCTTCGGCCGATTCCAGCAGCGACGCCGCCTCTTCCATTACTGAAGCGGCGCCGTCGTCGGCCGATCTTTCTGCGGCCCGTCTTAAGGAAACGTAGCCGTACAATCCTTTTATGTAGCGCTCGATGCCGTAACCACCGGCCGCGGAAAGGGGGGCGGCGGCAGCCTGCGCCGCAAAAGAAACAACGGCGCCTTCGATCTCTTCCCGGCTTAACCCGCCACCGCCGAGGCCGACCCTCTCCAGGCTGCCGCCGTTAAGGGCTTCTTCCCAAGCCGCCGGTCCTCCTTCTTCGACCGCAGCCGCAAGTTCCGCACGCGCATCTCGGCGCAGGGAAGAAACCGCATCGGGAGAAACATTCCGATACCGGGTCATCATCTCGAGCCTCCGTTCCCGCGCCCTCCTTTCCGCGGCCGCATCGGTAAGAAAAAGCGCCGTAAGATCGGTCCCTTCAATCATGAAGGTCCCCTTTCCCTGGTAGTAATCGAGGATGAAGGACTCGAGGTCCGACGAAATATTTACGGCATCCGGATCCGGCGGACCGTGAAAAAGAAAATAAGAGTATGCTAACGCGCTCGGGACATCGCCCGCATCCGCCGCAGCCTTGAGCAAACCGAGTTTTCCCGGGTCCGGGAGAAGAGGACCGGCGCTTTCCTCTTCCTCTCCAAGGGATTCCAGCACAAGGTCCCATGCGTCGCTTTCCACCCTCGCTTTCTCCCGAAAAAAATCTTCCGCTGCCTGCTCCGCCTCGGATTCGACCCCGGCATACAGTTCCGAAAATTCGATGTCCTCCGCCCCTTCAATAAAGGCAAGGGTTTCTTTCCGTTCCTCATAGTCCGCTTCGATGTTCAGCCGGACGCCTTCGACAAGCTTTTCGAACACCGTTTTCCGGTACCACGCTTCACCGGTCTCTCCCGCGGCATCCGATGTCCGATAGGCTTCATATTCCTCTTTTAACTTTATCCATAAACCCGATCCAGGATCGAGTCCAAGGCAGGTCTCGAGCTTTCGCTCCAAGTCCGCGGAATCCTCCGGGAACGTCCACAATTCCGCGGCATCACGCCGCTTCTCGAGTTCTTCAAAAGAGGCGAACATTTCATTTTCGGGATCGCCGTTTGTTAGAAGGTCCGTTTCATTCATCCGGACAAAGAGCCGGTGCTCGAAATCATAGCGTCGGGCCGCCTCGTAAAAGGCCTCCAAAGCCGCAGGAAGATTTTCCGCCGGTCCCGCGGCTTCGGCGCCGTCATTACCCGGGCCGTCGGCCTCTTCGGCCGGCGGCGCGCCGGACTCAGCTTCACCGTTCCCGCGAAGTTCCCGGAGACGCTTTTCATATTCAGCAACCTTCTCCCTGAAATAGTCGTCGTTGCCGG
>CAYWIK010000085.1:0-7676 GCA_964458315.1 uncultured Spirochaetales bacterium
CTCCGGTGACAATCGCTGATTTTCCTGTTAATTCCATGGCCGCCTCCTAAGGTATAATATCATGTTATGGAAGCCGGCTCCCGTACATCCCCCATGCCCTCTGCGCTGTATCCCGGGAGCTTCTCCACAGCTTTCCGGAACGCAGGATCGGCAAGGACCTCCAGAAGCGGCTTAAACAGTTCGCTCTCGTAGATGTGGGCGGGTACAATCAGCTCGTACCGCTCCTGCTCGAGGGGGACAAAGTCGAGGTCGAGTGCATGGGCCGCTGCTGCGATCCCCATGCCGCAGTCCGCCCTCCCCGATTTTACCGCAGCAGCCACCGCCAGGTGGGTATACTCTTCCTGATCGTATCCGGGGATCGATTCCGGCCGGAGCCCCAGCTGTCCGAGACGGTAATCCAAAAGCACCCTCGTTCCGGCCCCTCGCTGCCGGTTTACAAAACGATGCTCTCCGCCGCCCAGGTCCTCGAGACTGCCGATGCCTTGGGGGTTCCCTTGCGGAACAATCAGACCCTGGTCTCGGCGGACAAAGGAAAGTACTTTTACCTGCCGCCCTTTAAGATGGGAACGAATATATGAATTATTATACTCCCCGGTTTCAGGATCGAGCAGATGGGAGCCCGCTAAATGCGCCTCTCCCCGTCTCAAGGCGATGATACCTCCTAAGCTCCCGGCGTTGGAGCTCGAAAATCGGACCCCATAGGAGGCTAAAAACTGGGCGAGCAGATCGAGGCAGATATCGTGGCTCCCGATATGGAGGATGGTCCGCTCGATTTCCGATGGGTCGCGGTAGAGTTCGACGGAGACCGTATCGCCCGCGTTGATTCCCTCCGATAGCCGCGGAATGCGGATAATCCCGTCCGCCCGGACTAAGGAGGTGATGACCCCGGCGCCCCTTGCAAGGGGCGCCGCCACGGTCTTCCCGTCCACTTTACCGAGGGTGACCCGTAAGAATTCTTCCAAGCCGGGGTTCGAAAACAATTTTCTCGGGCAAACCGCTTCAATTATCTGCTTCCGCCTGGGCCTAAGACCCAGCCGGCGGGAGAGGTAGGGTTCGAGAAACAATTCGGCGACAAGGGAGCATGAAACGGGATAGCCGGGCATGCCGATAACCGGGACGGCACCGATACCGGGCGGCTCTACAACACCTAGTACCGCCGGGTGGCCCGGTTTGATCGCGATGCCGTGGACCAGCACCTGTCCTGCCCGGCGGATGATTTCCGCGGTGTAGTCTTCGCTTCCCGCGGAAGACCCTGCAATGATCAGTACGATATCGTTTTCTTTCGCCGCCCGCGCAAGGGCTTCCTGCAGAAGTTCCCGATCGTCTTTTACCGGCCGGTACCGTTTCGGTTCACCTCCCCACTCGGTCACCCATCCTGCTAAAACAAGGGAGTTATATTCGATTATCTCCCCGCTCTTTATCCCGCTTATCCCGTTTATACCGCCGGCGGCTGTTTCCGGGTCCACCAGTTCGGTACCTGTAGGGATGATGCCGACCTTCGGTTTCTTTCTCACCGCAACGGCAGCGTGCCCGCTTCCCGCAACCGCGCCCAAATCCACGGCTGTGAGCCGGCGGTTCTGCGGAAGGACGAGCTCGGTTGCCACCATGTCCTCACCCATGGACCTGACGGAAGCCCATGGGGCCACCGCCGAACGGATTTCGATTGCCCGCGGTTTCCGGTGCGCCGCGCCGGTTTCTTCCGTTTCCGCCTCCTGTACCTCTTCGATCATTATCACTGCGTCGGCCCATTCGGGAAGGGGGTCCCCGGTATCGACATAGCGGGCCGGGCCGTCGGGGCCGGTCCGGAGGGTCACCGGCTGCGTTTCGGCGGCCCCGGCGGTGTCTTTAGATCGGACCGCATAGCCGTCCATAGCGCTCGCGTGATAGTGGGGGGAAGAAAGGGCAGCCCACACCGGCTCTGCGGTGGTCCTCCCTAACGCCTCTTCCAGCCCGATCGTTTCACTCCCCGCCGGAGCGAGGAGTCCCCGGTCTTCTATGGCGAAAAAAAAACGGTCCCGCGCCTCCTCGAGGGGGATATCTTCTAAATAAACCTTTGTTTTTCCGTTCATCGATACTCCAGGTTATGAAAATAGAAAAACATCTACCTCATCTCCCTGATGAAGGCCGTTGGAATCGATCGGCACTTTCACCAGTCCATGGGCCTGTACAAGAGTGTAGATAAGGTTGGATTTTCCGAATATCGGTTCGGCGCTGCGCGGATTTTCGCCGGACAATCGGACCGGGGCATATTCTTCCTTTCCCGGGCCGGATCTGATGTTTTTGTTAAGCACGGCGCGTACAACGCCGGCGCCGAGGCTCGTCCCGGCCGGTTTTGAGGACCCGAGGAGCTTTTCGATGACCGGCGCCAGGAACAGCCGGGCGGTGATCATGGCACTTACCGGATTTCCCGGCAGGCCGAATACCGGCTTTTCCCGGCACATTCCAAGTATTGTCGGCTTGCCGGGCTTGACCGCAACCCCGTGAACGAGAACACCTGGTTCCCCGAGCGCATTGATCACCCGTACCGTCAAGTCCCGAACCGATACGGACGAGCCGGCCGTTATCACCAGAACATCCGCGGAATCGAGGGCGGAATCCGCCGCGTTTAAAATGGTTTCATAGTTATCCGGAAAAATGCCGAGGGATAAAGGCGTGCCGCCGCTTTGGGCTGCTATCCCTGAGATTGTGTAGCTGTTGATGTCCCGCACCTGCCCGGGTTTCGGGGTAGACTCGGGAGAGACGAGCTCATCTCCCGTAGAGATGATGGCGATCCCGGGGGGCGCAACCACGGAGACGCCGGTTATCCCCAGCGCCGTCAGCCCGCCGATGTCCTGGGGCCGGAGTCGGTGACCGGCGGAAAAAAGCTCCGACCCTTCCCGCACGTCCTCACCGGCCCGGATCACGTTTTCTCCCTCCGCCGCGGGCCGTGAGACTTCGATTTCCGAGTCCCCGCTCTTTTGCGTGTGTTCCACCATCACCACCGCATCAGCACCTTGGGGAAGCATGCCGCCGGTATGAATCACTACAGCCTCGCCTTTTTCGACCGCAAGGTCAGGCGAAGTGCCCATCTTCGCCTCTCCCGCGAGTTTCAGATAGGCGGGGAGGGCGTCGCTTGCGCCGAAGGTGTCCGCCGCGCGGACCGCGTAACCGTCCATGGTGCTCTTGGCAAAGGCCGGGAGGGATTCGGGGCTTGTAACAGACGAGGCGAGGGTCCGGCCGAGGGCGGTTTCGGTAGAAACGGTTTCGCCGGGGCCGGCGCTGCCTTTGATTTTGGATAAAAGGGTTTCCAAAGCCTCCTGCACAGGAGTAAGGGTAAAGAGCTCAGGCATGGTCCCCTCCGCGGAGCATTTCCAGCGCGTGCTCCATAATCGGTATGAGGATTCGGGTACAGAGCCGTACCGCTTTGACGGAACCCGGGAAATTGACGATGATGGTCTTTTCCTTGATTCCTGCATAGCCCCGGGAAAGCACGGCATGAGGGGTTTCCTCCAGGGACTTCGCGCGGAGAAACTCCGCAACGCCGGGAAGAGGACGGTCGCAGTAGGACCGGGTCGCCTCCGGGGTAATGTCCCGGGGGGCAAGTCCTGTACCGCCGGTAGTGAAGATGAAATCCGCATCCGAATGCTCTCCGAAGGTCCCGATAATTTGCTCCCGTTCATCCGGGACGATGATACGGTCCACAGCGATGCCGTTAAGACCTTCACGAAGGAGCGTTTCTATTTCCGGCCCCGAACGGTCTTCATACTCTCCCCGGGCGGCCCGGTCAGAGATCGTAATAACAGTCACTTTCACAGTCGATGGTTCCCCCTTCCAACACCCGTGCGAAAATTCCTTTTCTCGGCATAACACAGTCCCCAACCGCCTTGAATACGGCGCAGTGCTGATGGCATTCTTTCCCGATTTGCGTAACTTCAAGTACGGCAGGGCCCATATGAAGTCGTGTTCCGACAGGAAGGGAACTCAAATCCACCCCCCTGGTGGTTATGTTCTCTGCGAAATCCCCGCAGGCCAATTCAATTCCTTTTCCCCGCATGGTCTCGATGTCTTCATCCGCGAGAAGGGAAACCTGCCGGTGCCAGTTTCGTGCGTGGGCGTCCCCTTCGATGCCGTGGTCGGGCTTCAAGACGGCTTCAGCTACCGGTTTTTTTTGGGTCCCCTGTTTTTCCGAAATATTGATTGATACGATAGTAAATGGTTTTTTCATGTTGTTAGTTTAAATCTGTTCTTTGGTTTTTTCTATCAACCGGATGCCGGTTATTTCCATCGATTTATCCACGGCTTTACACATATCGTAAATAGTGAGGGCTGCAACCGAAACTGCGGTGAGCGCCTCCATCTCGATTCCCGTTTTATCCGTACAAACAGCTTCGCTTTCAATGTATATGCCGTTGTCTAACCATTGAAAAGAAATCCCCGCGTGGTCGACTTCAATCCCGTGGCAGAGAGGAATGAGTTCGGGCGTCCGTTTCGCTCCCTGGATGCCGGCGATATTAGCCACGGCAAGAACATCTCCTTTTTTAATAAGATTGCTTTTAATCAAATCGACCGTTTCAGGCGACATGATGATTCTGCCCTCCGCTTTAGCGGTCCTGCGGACCTTCGGTTTATGGGAGACGTCGACCATTTTTGCCTTGCCCGCCCCGTCGATGTGGCTTAAATCCATCCTATCCCCCGATCTCGCTCATATTGCGGGAATCGCATACACCGCCGTGTTCCGGCTTCCGGCGGACCGTTTCGAGGAGGGAGGCGCGGATATTGTTCTTGTCTAAGGCAATCTCATCATTCGAATGAAGGCACGGTTTCAAAATGCCGTCCGCTAAAAGCCGAATTCTGTTGCAGTCCCTGCACGCAGGCGGGCGGTCGAACTCGTAATCATCCCGCTTCTCGCCGTTTATGGAAAAATGGTTAATAAACTGTATCCTAAAACCGCGGGTGTAACAGAACTGCCGGAGGGTCTCTATTTCTTCCGCCGTGGTGTCATCCATAATGACCGTATTGATTTTTAAAGGAAACCCCGCGGCGGCCGCGGCATCGATCCCTTTACGTACTGCCGTTATATCCCCTCCCCGTGTAATACGGCCGTACCGTTCCGGATTCAAGGTATCTAAAGAAATATTAAGGCTGTCGAGTCCCGCCGTACGCAGGTCTCGGGCGAAACTATCGAGGAGTACTCCGTTAGTGGTCATGGCGAGATGATCAATTCCCTTTAACGGGCTGAGCATCGAAACCAAATCGACTATGCCCCGCTTCACCAGAGGTTCGCCGCCGGTCAAGCGGACTTTTCGAAGGCCGAGGGCCGCTCCTTCCCGAACGACCGCGGTTATCTCTTCGAAGGAGAGGAAATATTTATGCTGTTTTTTTACCACTCCTTGCGGAGGCATGCAGTAGATGCACCGGAGGTTGCACTTATCCGTCACGGAGATCCGAAGATAATTGATTTCCCGGTTATAACAATCGCGCATAATACTTGATAACTATAATACTCAAGGTTCCCTTTATCATCAACTGTTTATATCAGGGATGTTTAAAGCTGCCCCTTTCTACCGCTTTCTCCATGATATAGAAGAGCACGTTATCGTCTAAATCGAGGGCGAAATCGTTTGCCGATTCCTTGATAAAGTCTATATCTTCGTCTGTAAGAGAGCCGGTTTCATCGTCATATACACCGCCTAAAAGGTCCGCCGTATCGAGCATCTTCTCACTCAGTCGATCAAAATCCGCGTACGCGTCTTCACTGTCCGCGTAGGTGTTGAGAAGATAATTGAAAATATCGTAGAGCATTTCTTCCGGCAGATAGTCGATGTGCGTGAAAAAAACTTTCCGAACTTCCTCAATAAACCCGGTATACGGAAGAGAGGCGTGTTCCTTCCTGATATGTTTGAGATGTTGTGAAAATTGGTCTCGCATAAAATTCCCTCACATGTACAATGTACTTTTAATACGGGCATCTGCCAACTGGAAAATTGTACCAATTTTACTGTATAGTTAAGGCTGTCTATGAAGCATCTCGATCCGTATGATTTCATTGTCGGCAATCTCGAAGACCGCTGCCGTATCATCAACGAAGCCGAGTTTCATAGGGCGAGTGTCTTAATCCCTTTTATATGGATTGAAGGGGAATGGCATATCCTCTTAGAAAGGCGGGCCGGCCATATACGGCAGGGAGGAGAGGTGAGCCTCCCCGGCGGAGGGGTGGAGGAGCAGGATAAAACTTCGGCCGAAACAGCGCTCCGGGAGGCACGGGAGGAGCTCGGATTAACGCCGGACCAGATCGATCTCGCCGGTTTCCTCGGTACTTTTGTCGGGACCATGGGAGTGCTGATCGACGCGTATATCGGCAGGCTTTTTGTAGATGATAATGCCGGCCTTCCTTTTAACCGGGATGAAGTAGAGGACCTTTTTTTTGTTCCCTTCCGGTTTTTTTTAGAGACCGAACCAGATGCCTATACCGCGGAAATTCTCGTGCGTTCAATATCCTACAATGATGACGGCACTGAAAAGGTCCTGTTTCCGGCCAAAGAGCTTGGTCTCCCGGAGCGTTATCATAGCGCGTGGAACACAAAGCCCCATAAAATATATGTCTATCCCACGACTCCCTACACCTTATGGGGCATTACGGCAAAAATTCTCCGTCATTTGGCGGAATGGTATAAAAATCTTACCGCGCAAGACGGTTAAGCCCGATTTTGCGGGCATATGTTTTTGCGTGTTTAAACTCGACGAGAGAGGTCCTGCGGCTCAAATCTGCGTGAGAATAGGCCTGAAAATCGGGATGATATTGGTCCATTAAATTATAGTAGGTATTCTTAGACAATTCCGCCACAAAATCGCTTACCCGGTTTGTGGCCGCGAGGTTGTTCGGAAGTACTAAATGCCTGATAATCAATCCCCTTTCCGCGACTCCCAGGTCGTCCGTAACCAGGTCACCCACCTGACGGTGCATCTCCCGCACCGCTTCGAAGGCGCGCTGAGAATAGTCCCGTACCCCGCTTAGGCGGTAGCCGGTTTCCGGGGAAGCGTATTTGAGGTCGGGCATATAGATATCGAATACTCCTTCGATGCATCGGAGGGTTTCGACTGAATCGTACCCGCCGGAATTATAAACCAGAGGGATGTGCAGGCCTATTTTTATTGCATGGGAAACGGCTTCTACAATCGGATAGATTACATGGGAGGGAGAGACAAAATTGATGTTACAGCAGCCCTCCTCCTGGAGCGTCACCATAACCTGTCCTAACTGCTCCGGAGAAACGCTTCTTCCATACCCGAGCTGGGAAATATCGCTGTTCTGGCAGAAAATGCACTCTAAGTTACAATTCGAAAAAAATATCGTTCCGGAGCCTCGCCTTCCGACCAAAGGTGACTCCTCGCCGAAATGGGGCGCCCAGGAGGCGATCATCGCTTCTGTGCCGGTATTGCAGACGCCCGTTTCTCCGACGGTCCTGTCTACCCCGCATGCATGAGGACAGAGGTCGCACTCTTTCATACGGGCAAACAGCTTTTGGGCGCACTGTTTGAGATTTCCTTCCTGCTGTAGTTTGAAATATCCGGGTTCCATAAAGCTTAAGGTACTATAATATGTCCGGATACTCTCTGCTGTCAACTAAAACTTGACAAAAAGAATTACATAAGTAGTATTGACCCATGGTTCCTGAAAAAGTCCGGAAAATACTCGA
>CAYWIK010000086.1:0-7642 GCA_964458315.1 uncultured Spirochaetales bacterium
TTACCGGTACGATAATGCCGTCCGAAACATGGCAATGATGTTCTCAGGCGGATCATTCGCCTGGATGTTATGGACCGAACCAAACACGAAACCGCCGCCGGGTAAAAAGTCCTCTATGCGCTTTCGCACTTCCGCCTCCACATCCTTTACCGAGCCGTTTCGAAGAATCCGGGGATCGCAGCCCCCTCCCCAAAAAGTCAGATCGGCGCCGAAATCTTTTTTCAGTTTATCGCTTTCCATATTCTTAGCCTGGATTTGGACCGGATTGAGAATATCTACACCAATGTCAATCATGTCTGGAATTACCTCCCGGATGGAACCGCAGTTATGAAAATAAATGTACGCATCCGATACCTTGTGAATGGCGTCGATGATCGAACGTTCCCTCTCTTTGTAGTACTTCAAATACAGTTCACGTGAAAAGATCAGTCCGTTGGACGCTCCTAAATCATCGCCTATCTGCACGATATCGATATAATCGCCGATTTCCTTCAGCACGAAGGTGAAGTAAGCCGAGGACCATTCGGCGACTTTTGCAGCCAGATAATCCGCAATGTCGGGGTTGATGATCAGGTCCATCAACAGCTGATCGAGGCCGCGCAGAAAGTAGGAGTGTTCGTGTGTTCCCCCAATAGGATTGAATAGTATCAGGGCTTTGTCCGTTTCCTCCCGCATTTTTTTTACCTTTTCCGTGAGTCCCTTTATACGCCCCGGATCTTCCGGGTCCGGCCATTTATATTTTTTTACCTCAGAGAGGTCCCGGGCCTGCTGCAGCGGGTTTGACTGCATATCGAAAAAGTATCCGTCCTTCGGCTTCCTGAAGGTAATTCCCCACTCATTTTCAAAATACTGATTGTTTTCATCTTCCGTAATATTAAGCTCTTCACCTCCGAAGGGCGGGTTTGCGTAAACCGGTAAACAGTCGTTTCCGAAATAGTCGAGAAGCCGCTGGTTCGGAAAAGCGATCATCTGAAAATAATCCTGGATTACCGGCTCTTCTTTTTCCCAATCCAACTCATCTAAGACATTCCGATATGCCTTTTCATGCAGAGAGGTGTGAAGCCCGCCGAAATCTATGGCAATAGGCCCGTCTTTATGTTGTATAGAATTTAATACCCTTCCTCTTGATGTCATGAAGCCCCCCGTTTATTATTTCAACAAGCTTTGAATTCCTGGCTTATCCGCCACTGTTTTCTTTTGTCCACAATCCGGTTGATTCCCATAACAAGAATAAGAATAAACCCCCACAAGGACAGAGTCACAAAAGCTGTTACCCCTAACAAATTCAAACCGCTGGAAATGATCTGCAAAATGACCAACGCCATAATCAGTCCCGACACTTTACCGAATCCGCCGAAGGGGTCCACACCGCCTAAGACCGCGATCAAAACGGTAATAAGCAGGTAGGAGGAGCCGTACCCTGCATTTGCAGAGTTAAATCGTGCAGTCATAACAATCGCCGCAATGCCGGAAAGCAGACCGGAAATCAAGTACGTTTTCAAAATCATCCGTCTAACGTTTATGCCTGAAAATTTGGTCGCCTTTTCATTTGAGCCGAGCATATAGGTGACATATCCGAATGGTTTCCGGTTCAATAAAAGGGCTATGAAAAAAGCACAGAGTCCGAAAATCAAAATCGCAAAGGGAACGCCTCCCAATGTCCCGGTTCCGAAAAATTGAAATCCATCGGGAAAATCGGACAACACATAACCTTTTGTAATGGCTATCGCTATACCGTCATATAAAGTCATGGTACCCAGGGTGGCCAGGATTGGCGAAACTCCCACAATCGCTATCAAAAAACCGTTAAGAAGCCCTAAAACGAGGGAAGTAATCAAGGTTGCCGAAATAGCAAATATTATTACTAAAACAGCGGCCCCGCCTCCTAAATCCGGTTTATATATATGGGTAAAAATCAACGCCGCCATTAAACTCGATAAATTCGCCGTGGTAATAACCGATAGGTTCAATCCTCCGGACAAGAGGGTAATCATCATAGCCAGAGAAAAGATTCCGAGTTCCGGCAATTGAAAAGCCATAGACTGTATGTTCTCTACCCGCAGAAACCTGCTGGGGGTAAGAAACGACATGAGGGCAAATACAAATAAAAAAACAAAAGGCAACGGAGCCAGCTCCGGATTTTTTCTAAACCAGGTTTGTAGAACCTTCTTATTCTTCGACATCAATGGTTACCGCCCTCCTTTGCACGATTTTACGCTGTATTGCGGTGATACTTACGCTTATGATAATTACGAGTCCGATAAATACTTTATGCCAGTAGGAAGACACCTGCATCAAGGTAAGGCCGTTAGCGATCACCGCAACCAGGGAAACACCTAAAAATGTCCCGAGTAAGGTTCCTGCCCCTCCGGCAAGGCTTGCTCCGCCTAAAACAACAGCGGCAATTACCTCCAGCTCCCGGCCCATAATGGCATTCGGCGCAACGGTCTGCGCGAGCAGCGCCTGAACTATCGAAGCAACCCCTGCTAAAAACCCCATGAAACAGTAAACAAAGAGCTGCAGCCTGAAGATATTAAGGCCCGAACGCTTTGCGGCATCGACATTTCCGCCGAGAGCATATATTTTCCGGCCGAGCTTAACGTAACGGAGTATCACGAATGCAATAACAATACATCCAAACCAAATTAGTGTAAGAAAGGACAACCCGTATTCTATTCCATCGGCGTTTAATAACTTAAATATATGTACCCCGGCTAAATCCCGAAACCAGGAAGGAAAATTATAAATCCACTTTCCTTTTGAAATAAACTGCAGCACCCCAAAAAACAGATTCAAGGTAGAAATTGTGATTATTACCGGCGGAGCATTGAGAAAATAAATAAGCATCGCATTGATACTTCCCAGGGCAATACCTATTGCCAGGGGAATGAGGATCGCGAAAAGCGGATTTACTTCCGGGTGCCTCGCCAGAGTAACAGCCATTACATACTGGGAAACAGTCGCAATAGCAGTGAAGGAGATATCGAGCCCCCCTGATAACAAGACCACAAGTACACCGACAGAGAGGATTCCAATAAAGGAATAACTGCGCAAAATATCAAATAAGTTTTCCACCGTAAAAAAATTTGGGTTTACGATACTCATAAGCGTCGAAAGCGCCACAATAACAAGGAATAAATAAAACTCGTTTCTCCGAATGATTGTTTTCAGTATTTTCATAGTTTATCCAACATTGATTTTTTGAGATACTTCCTCTTCCGATGTTTCGTCGGCCGGGAATTCACCAATGATACGTCCCTTTTTCATGACTTTAATCGTATGACAATTATACAGAACCTCGTGTACCTCATCAGAAATGATAATGACACCGATTCCATAAGAAGCGAGTTTTTTAACGATATCGTGTATACTGCTCTTTGCCGCTACATCCACTCCGATCGTCGGCCCGTCAAGGATAAGTACCTTCGGCGAAGTGGCAAGCCATTTCGCCAGTACTACCCGCTGCTGGTTTCCTCCGGACAATGTATTGACCGGCGCCTCTGCCGTAGGAACTTTGATAGAAAGATCTTTTATCCACGTATCGATCTGTTCAGCCCTTTTTTCTTTATCTACAAGTCCGAAGTTGTTCAACAGGTTTTGTAAAATGGTAATAATAATATTGTTCCCCACCGATTGCTGCAGCACCAATCCTTCTGTAAGCCGGTTTTCCGGTACGTAACCGATACCGAGTCGAATTGCGTCTTTTGTAGAACCGATACGAACCTTTTTCCCCTCGAGATATATTTCTCCCTTTTCGGGCGGGTTCATACCGAACAACGCCTGGATAAATTCGGTCCTTCCGGAACCTAAAAGGCCCGTAATACCGAGAATTTCTCCCTTGTGGAGGGTAAGATTGATATTTTTAAAATTGCCTTTTTTAGAAAGATTCCTAACTTCTAGAAGCTTTACCTTCGAGAAATCCTTAGCAGATAATTTTGTATAGGTTATATTTTTGCCGGTCATGTGAAAGGTCAAACTATCATTATCGAGGTCATTCGGATCGAAGGTCCCGATTTTTGTTCCGTCCCGGAGCACCGTGACCCGTTCAGCGATCTGAAATATTTCATCCAGCTTATGGCTTACAAAAAGGGTGGTAATTCCTTTTTGCTGAAGCTGTTTTACAACCGAAAATAAAGCGTCTACCTCATGTTTTGTCAGAGAGGAAGTCGGTTCGTCCATGATGAGGAGTTTGATTTCTCCGACTAGAGAGCGGCAGATAGCAACAAGCTGCTGATCGGCAATAGAAAGATTCCCGACAATTTCATCTACATCAAAGTTTATACCGATTTCGTCCATCACCGTTTTTGAAATGTCTTTCATCTTTTTCCAGCGTACAAACCGGTTTTCAGCCTCTATGTGCATATTAAATGAGATATTTTCGGCGACCGTAAGATTCGGGAAAAGAGACAAGTCTTGATAAATAACATGTATTCCCTTTTCCAAGGCGAATTTTGAAGAAAAATGATGATGTTCGAGATCGATTTCTTCTCCTTCTATTTTGATCTGTGCGCCTTCTTCCGGCTTCACTACACCGGAAATAATTTTAATAAGGGTTGATTTGCCTGAACCGTTTTCACCTACCAAACAGTGTATTTCTCCGCGGGTCAAGGTAAAATCAACATTTTTTAAGGCTTGGACTCCGGTATAGATTTTACAAACTTGTTTCAAATCAAGATAAGTTTCAGCCACGTTTTTCTCGCTTCATTAACTCTCAATTTCAGATATAAGGAACCGGCCGCCGTGTGTAAACACAACGACCGGATAATTTTCACCTTCCCTTAGAATCCGAGGCTTCCGGCATTTTCAGCCGTAATTTCAACGATACCGTCAACAACAATGATTTTGCCGTCAAGGGAGAAAGTCCCTACGTCGGGAATTTCGTCCAAGTCCTCGAGTTTATTTCCGTCTAAGAGATATTTTGAAAGATACACGACTGCTTCACCGCAATCAACCGGAGAATACAGATAACCGCAGTCCATTGAACCGTCCTTCAAATAGGGTTCCGCATGGCTGGGCAGCGCTGTTCCTACTATCTGGACCTTATCTTCCATACCTTTTTCCCTTACCGCCTGAGCGGCTCCGATCGGACCTAGACTGCCGAAACAGAGGACGCCCTTCAAATCGGGATACGCTTTCATCAGTTCGATGACCCGGTCGTGGGACTCTTCAACGCTTTCGGTTCCGGGCAGCCGGTCGGTAACCTGATACATATCAGGGTAGTTCTTTTCCTGGTAGGCGATTGCAGCATCGGCCCATTCGTTGTGTGTGGGGACCGAAAGTCCGCCTACGAGGACTCCGTATCCGCCCTCGCCGCCGATTAATTCAGCCAGTTTTTCTGTATGAAGCTCGCCCAATTTTACATTGTCTACCATTTCGATATCATAATCGTTGTTTTTCTGCCCGGTAGATTCATGGGTTAAAACGAGGATACCTGCCTCCCTCGCCTTCTTTAAAACCGGTTCGAGGGTGTCCGCGTCATTAGGACAAGTACAAATTGCATCGACGCCTTTTGCAATCATATCCTCCACCACGCGCGCCTGCTGAGCAGGATCGGGATCGGGGGGGCCTACAAGGGACGCATTTACGCCCAGTTTTTTTGCCATGGCTTTCATGCCGTCTTCGGTTGCGTTAAACCACGGAATCCCGACTAGTTTTGCCACATAGACAATTTCGTACGGCTCTTCAGATGCTCCTGCCCCTGCTGCCTTCTCTTCTTTTTGGCCTCCGGCAAAGACGAACGTTGCTCCCAGCCCAAGTGCAAATATGCAAATGAGCGCCAATGTAATAAGTTTTTTCATTGTAGCCTCCTAAAAAATTTTTTTTGTAACTAAATTACATTTAATATCAACAACATGATACTTTGTTACACTTGATTTGTCAACTTTTTATTTCCCTCCTGGCCGCGCGCTGCGGCCATTCAAAATCGGTATATTTTTCCCGTTTATACGTCAGTCCCTGTATTTCATACTCAGACGTTAATTTAGATTCATTATAGGCGATGATCGTTCCTTCCTTTATGTATATTTTGTCACGTCTGAGAAGCCCCGGCATGTTGTTGTCTATTTGCAGCAATTTACATACTTCCTTAGGAAGCATAATAACTCGTATCGATTCAATCCACATATGTATCGAAAGCCCATGCGTATTTTCCAGCACATTAAAGAGTGACTGTCTCCATCCGGTTTCAGTGAAATCGTCCTCTTTTAAATTAGGAACTTTATTTACCGGAATATATGAATCCACCAGCCAAATAGGCGTATCCTCCAGAAAACGGAGCCTTCTGATATAAAATATCAGCTCGCCTTCCTTAATGGAGAGTGCCGATGCTTTATCCGCCGGCGCCTTAATAATTTGAAACTCCAGCAGTTTGCTTTTCGGAATTTGCCCCTTCTGAATTACCGATTCGGTAAAACTGAGGCCGCTGATACTCTCCTGAACTGCCGGGGAAGTTTCTTTTATTATACTGATGCCGCGCGACCGAACCCGTAAAAGAAGCCCCTGCTTTTCGAGACTAGCTAACGCGCTTCGAATCGTATTCCTGCTGACTCCAAACTCTTCCTGAAGATATTTCTCGGTAAGAAGAATGTCATTTTTTTCAAAATAATCGTTGATAATAAGCTCTTTTAATTTTTCCCTAATTTGGAGGTAAAGCGGAACTTTGCTTTTTTTATTTATTTTTAATTTTGTCATAAATACCTAGTAAATAATAATATGTACCAACAAACTATTATTAAGTACCATCATTATAAAATAGAAATTCCAATTGTCAAGAAAAATCATATCAGCTTGTTATAATTTTTTTTTTATTGTATTATTTTCATGAAGGAGACGCATATGTTCCGGATAAGCGCCATTACAGACCAGGCCTCGATGGATTTCGAATTTGCTTTGAAATACATTTCCGACCTCGGTATCAACACCATGGAGATTCATGCACTTTGGGACAAAAATATCGAAGAGCTCACGGACGATGAAGCTGCAAAAGCTGAGGAACTCGTAAACAGGTACGGGATGACGGTTTCCAACATCTCATCGACCCTGTTTCTCTGCTGCCCGATCAGCGGAGAAGATAAAAAATTCGGACCGATAGACGATTACTTTATCACGATTGACGGTAACTACAAGTTCCATATGGAAATGCTGGAACGGTGCATCCGGCTTGCGGATGAATTCAAGACCGAATACATTCGTTTCTTCCCCTTTATCGAGGACGCGGAAATACCCGAAAAGGAGATGGTAAAAACGGTGGTTAATGTCCTCCGCGAACCGGTTGAAAAGGCGAAACAGGCGGGCAAGACCATTCTCCTCGAAAACTGCCCCCACACCTATCTCTTTTCCGGCGCCATGGTAAGTGAAGCAATCGAGATGGGCGGATTTACAAACCTCAAATCCCTCTGGGACCCCGGCAATACCTACCGCGCCGGCGGGAATCCCTTCCCGGAAGACTACGAAAAAGTTGCGCCGCATATTGCACATATTCATTTCAAAGATGTAACGGAAGAAAAGGAGATGGTCCCCTTAGGTGAGGGGACGCTGGATTATAAAGCTATCGTAAAACGGCTCATCGACGACGGTTACAACGGCACCGTTTCATTGGAACCGGAATTCGTAGATCCTGAAAAAGGACGGCCCGAAGGTTTAA
>CAYWIK010000087.1:0-7525 GCA_964458315.1 uncultured Spirochaetales bacterium
CGGTTCCGAGTTTCCCGGCAGGGAGTTCCCCCTTTTGCGCCCAATCGTACACAGTACGTTCTGATACCCGCAGGTATTTAGCAACTTCTTCAAGCGTTAAGATTTCATTCGCCATATTTACCATCCTATGTGTAAATATAGCAACATATGTCAGTATATGTCAATAATTAGGATTCTTTTCTTAAAAGATATTCAGTAACGCCGATTTGCTTGAGGCGGGCTAAGAGTTTCGGAAGGACATCTTCGGCAACTCCGGCGATTACGACCCGGATGGCTCCGTCGGGGCCGTACTCGAAAGCGGCTGTGAGCCCCCGGTTTTGGAGGTACTCCTTCATGCGCTTAGCGTTTTCTTCAATGGAAAACGAGCCGAGCTGGATTTTATAGCTGCCCGCTGTAGCTGAATCTGCTCCGGCCGCCGGCCCTGATGGGCGCTCCGGTGGTTTTTCCGGAATTTCCGGTTCCGGAAGGGGAATGGAATCCGCGGCGCCTATTATTTCGATACGCACCTTCGCCGTCCCGCTGTGGATCATATCCAGTTCCTTTGCCGCCGCACGGGAGAGATCGATAATCCTTCCCCGGACAAAGGGCCCGCGGTCGTTTATCCGAACGGTTGTCGTTTTGCCGTTTTCTAAATTCGTGACCTTTACTTTGGTATGAAACGGAAGGGTCCTGTGGGCGGCTGTGAACTTATTTGTATCGAATATTTCACCGTTTGCCGTTTTACGCCCCTGAAATTTTCCTCCGTACCAGGAAGCCGTCCCCACTTCGAATGCGGCTGCTGTGCCGAGGGAGAACACCAGAAACAGTACGGTCGAGCATATAATACCAAAGGCCTTTCTTTCCATACTTTTTTATCGGTAAAAAGAAGGGGATTTTGTTATTTTTTTCTTGATTATAGACTGTCAACGATGAACTCTTCAATGCGCAACAAAACCTTCTTGCCACAAATGAGCGGCTTTACGGTATGTGAAAAACTAAAAGAGGACCCGAAAACGGCAACAGTGCCGATTATCTTCCTTACCGCCCGGTCGGACATCGATAGTATAGATCCTTCAAGCGAAGTCCTCGCCGGGTTTATCACCGACGGACGCGCCTTGATGCGCGCGGCCGGTTGAGATATAATGCCCCCCCATGAAGAACAAGGCGGTCCATTGGGCGGATATTACGGCGGAAAAGATCGTACGGGAAAAGGGAGAAAAGGACCTGTACGTATGCGCTTCCGGAATTACGCCCTCCGGCACAATTCATATAGGTAATTTTCGGGAGATCATTTCCGTAGAGCTCGTGGTCCGCGCCCTGCGGGATATGGGAAAGAACGCCCGGTTTATCTATTCTTGGGACGATTACGATGTGTTCAGAAAGGTGCCGGCCAACATGCCGAACCGGGAGATGCTCACTTCCTATCTGCGGCAGCCGATAACCCTTGTCCCCGATCCACGGGGGGAGGCGGAGAGTTTCGCTCGTGCGAATGAAGAGGAACTCGAAGCGCTGCTGCCGAAAGTCGGCATCGAACCCGAATACATCTATCAGGCGGCGAATTACCGCGCCTCGCGGTATGCGGAGGGAATAAAGACCGCCTTAGAGCATAAAGAGACCATCCGCGGCATCTTAAACGAGCACCGCTCTTCTCCTCTCCCCGAGGAATGGCAGCCGATTTCCGTTTTCTGCGGCGCCTGCAGTCACGACGAAACCCGGGTGACCGGGTGGGACGGCGGGTACGAGGTCTCCTACGAGTGCGGGAACTGCGGCAATAAAGAGAGCCTCGATCTCAGGAACGCCGCGGGGGTGAAACTGCTGTGGAGGGTGGACTGGCCCATGCGCTGGAAAGAAGAGGGAGTCGATTTCGAGCCAGCCGGTAAAGACCATCATTCCGAGGGAGGAAGTTTCGATACGGCGCGAAAAATCGTTACCCAGGTCTTCGGCGGAGAACCGCCGGTTACCTTTCAGTACGATTTTATAAGCATCAAGGGGAGAGGGGGCAAGATTTCCTCCTCAGCCGGCGAAGTCGTAAGCTTAAAAGAGGTGCTGGACGTATACCAGCCCGAGATTATCCGCTATCTGTTTGCAGGGACCCGCCCGAACGCCGAGTTCGCCATTTCCTTCGACCTCGATGTACTCAAAATATACGAAGATTACGATAAGTGCGAGCGGATCTATTTCGGGGCCGACGAGGTAGGAGAAAAGCGGCGGATTAAGGAGAGGCGAATTTATGAGCTCTCCCAGGTCCGGGAAGTCCCGGAGAGGATGCAGTATCAGGTCCCGCTTCGTCATCTCTGCAATTATCTGCAAATCCAGGACGGTGATATCGATGCGGCCCTCGACATGTGTGAAGGACTTGAACCGGACCAGCGGGAGCGGGTACGGGTCCGCGCGCGGTGCGCGTGGAACTGGATAACCGGTTTTGCGCCGGAAGATTTCAGGTTCTCAATACGGGACGAGACAACACCTTCCTTCGAAGGCAGTGAAAAAGAGGTCCGGCTTCTCCGAATGCTGGCGGATGAAATCGATCGGCTCGAGGAGTACGACGAACAGGGACTTTCGGAAAAACTTTACGATATCGCCGGGCAGGCGGAGATTGAACCGAAAGAAATGTTCCGGGCCGTATACCGCGCCCTCATAGGAAAAGAGAAAGGGCCGCGGCTTGCGGGCTTTATTGTAACCGCGGGAAAGGAAAAGGTCCGCCGGGCCTTGAACTTGGCGCTTACGTCCGGCGCTCACTGAATCAATTTCTTTAACAAAATATCGTTCTTTCTCCAGTTTCGGTTGACCTTGACCCGAAGGTCGAGATGAACGCGGTAAGGGAAAAGCTCCGCCAGCTCTCTCTGCGCCTCGGTACGTATCGCCTTGATCACGGCGCCTCCCTTTCCGATGAGAATCCCCTTTTGCGACTCCCGTTCAACCATGAGGAAAGCCCGAATCCAGAGGGTTGCCGGCTTGTTGCAGGGCCCTTTGCCCGTGTCCCTATCGGCGTCATGCACTTCCATGTCCGAAATTTCCACATACAGCGCGTGGGGGACCTCCTGCCGCACTCGGTGGAGCGCCTTTTCCCGGATAATTTCCGCGGTCCGGAACTCCGGGTCCTGGTCGGTATAGAACTCTTCCGGATACATCAATCCTCCTTCCGGTGCGAGTTCGAACAGCGCGGAGACCAGGCCTTCGAGGCCGGAACCTGTTTTTGCCGAGGTCTCCCGCCAAATGCAGTTCGGGAGCTTTTTATCGATAAAAGCCCGGATCTGCCCTGTTGCGTTTCCCGGGAGGTCCTGTTTGTTGCACGCAACGACCAGCTGTCCCTGATACGGCGCCAGGTCTTCAGCGATCTTTTCCTCCTCGGGCCCGGGCGGCCTCCCTGCATCCATTACGTAGAGTACCGCATCTATCTCTTTAAGGGTGCCGGCAATGAGTTCCACCATATGTTTATTGATCTTTTTTTCCGAAAGATGGTAGCCCGGCGTATCGAGAAACACCAGCTGGCCCCGGGATTCGGTATAAATGCCGCGGATTTTGTTCCGGGTGGTCTGCGGTGTGGGGGAGGTGATGGCCACCTTGTGACCGCATACCGCGTTTAAGATGGACGATTTTCCCGAAGAGGGGCGCCCGATGACTGCGACGAATCCTGATTTCATGGCTTCAGTATAGCCCATCCGCCGTACTTTTCAAATCATACGGTTTGCGTTACAGTGGTTTTCATGCCGAAAAACGTTGTCATTCGTGTTAATCATGCCTATAAATCGTTCGGCAGCCTGCGGGCTGTGGATGATCTTTCTTTCTCCGTGGAAGAGGCGACCTGTTACAGCCTTCTCGGACCGAACGGAGCGGGAAAAACCACCATGATGAAAATGCTCTACGGTAAGGCCCTGCCCGACAAGAGAGAGGAAAGTTCTTTCGATGTATACGGATACGATCCGAGAAAAGAGGAACTGCAGATTAAATATCTTTCCGGCATGGTGCAGCAGGAAAACAGCTTGGATGAGAACCTCAATGTTATTCAAAATCTGCGGATTTACGCAAAATATTTCGCCATACCTAAAAAAACGGCCAATCCGCGGATCGAAGAACTTCTCGGATTCATGGAACTTTCGGACAAGAAGAAAGCGAAAATCAAACATCTGTCCGGGGGCATGAAACGCCGGCTGGTCATCGCGCGCTCCCTGTTAAACCAGCCGAAACTCCTCATCTTAGACGAGCCGACTACCGGACTCGACCCGCAGGTACGGCAGCTCATCTGGGACAAACTTACGAGCCTGAAACGGCAGGGGGTGACGATCCTTCTCACCACCCATTATATGGATGAGGCGTTCCACCTTGCCGACCGGCTGATGATCATGGACAAAGGTAAAAATATTATGGAGGGAAATCCTAAAGAGCTGTTGTCCGAAAATATCGAACCCTATGTGCTGGAGCTGATCGACAAATCCGCGGCGGAGAGGGTGGAAACCAAGATTCCCGCTTCCCAGTGGCGGAAGGAGGAATCGGGGGAACGGATCATTTACTTCGGGAAGGAGTATAAGCAGCTGCAGGAGATGGCGAGGGACGTCGATCCGCAGTATTACTATCTGCGGCAGATCAACTTGGAGGACCTGTTTCTCCAGGCTACCGGGAGAAGGCTCAATGAAAAGCAGTAGCAGCGGGCGGATGACCCGGCCTCCCATCTGGCATCGCCTGTACAGCGTTTGGTTCCGCCACCTCCGGGTCTATTCTCAGAACTTATTAAGCAACGGACTTCCGCCCTTTCTCGAACCGCTCCTGTTCCTGGCGGGAATCGGGCTCGGATTGGGAAAGTACATCGTCAGCATGGAAGGGGTGCCGTATATCGAATACCTGGCATCCGGTCTTTTAGTGACCGCCGCCATGTTCACTTCCGCCTTCGAATGTTCTTTCGGCACATTTATCCGCCTCGAATACGACAAGGTGTACGACGGGATGCTCAGCGCGCCTGTATCGGCGAACAACATGTTGGTGGGCGAAATGCTTTGGGCCGGAACGAAGGGGTTTTTCTTCACTTTCTGCGTATTGGTCATTATTACCGCTTTCGACATCCTTCCCTTCGGCCATACCGTATTTACTCCGGTTATCGGCTTTTTAACGGGCACAATGTTCGCGGCGATCTCGTTTCTCATTACGTCGGTGGTAAAAAACATCAACCACTTTAATTTTTATTTTTCAGGGTTCATCTCTCCGATGTTCTTTTTTTCGGGAGTGGTGTTCCCCATCGACCGGCTTCCGGGCTGGCTGCGTCCGGTAGCCGAGGTGCTGCCCCTTACCCATCCCGTCCGTCTGACCAGGGGCTTGAGTTTCGGTGAACTCTCGATGATCCACCTGTTCGACCTCGCGTATCTCGTTGTTGTTTCCGCGGGGCTGGGGGCGTTCGCGGTCCACCGGCTTAAAAAACGGCTGATCGATTGAGCGGGGCATGGTGAGAGGAGTATGAAAGAACATTCGATATACAGAACCATTTTCGAAAACACCGGCACGGCGATTGTCATCATCGAGAAGGACTCGGTCGTGTCCCTGGTTAACTCGGAGTTTGAGAAAATGGCCGGGTATTCGAAGGAAGAGGTCGAAGAAAAGATGTCTTGGCAGGATTTTGTCGCCCCCCAAGATATTCCGTTCATGGAAGAGCGGTTTAAACAGCGGCAGGTCGACCCGGACGCGGTGCCCCATAACTACGAGTTCCGGTTTATCGACCGGTCCGGCGCCGTGAAGCAGATCTATCTCACCATCGATATGATCCCGGGCACCGACAAAGCAGTCGGGTCTCTTCTCGATATTACTGAAAACCACAAAACCCGGCAGGCCCTCGAATACCGCATCGAATTCGAACGAATTGTCTCCCGTATTTCGAGAATGTTCATCAATCTCTCCCGTTACAGCATAGACCGGGGGATTGACAACGCCTTGAAGACTATCGGTGAATTTACCAGCTCGGACCGGGCATACGTGTTTATCATCACCCCCGACGGGAAGCGGATGAGCAATACCCACGAATGGTGCGCGGAGGGAGTGACGTCCCAAAAAGAACAACTGCAGGACCTGAAACCGGAGGATTCGGCCTGGACCTTCGAACAGCTTACGAAATATCGCAATATCAATATCAGTAATATCGACGACCTCCCGGAGGAAGCGCTGTTCGAGAGGAATTTGCTTAAAAAACAGCGGATACGATCGTACGCCGTTGTTCCCCTTGCATATGAGAACGCGTTAAAAGGGTTTTTAGGCCTCGACGCGGTCTATGCTGAAAAAGAATGGCTCGAAGACGATTTTACTCTTCTCCGTACCGCCGGAGACATTATCGTAAATGCCCTCGAGCGGAAAATATTCGAAGAGCAGCTGGAAGAAAGCCGGAGGAAATATCAAGCCTTTGTTAATTTTCTTCCCCAGGTGGTATTCGAGTGCGACACCGACGGGAACCTCGGCTTCGCAAACCGGTATGCCTATCAGCTTTTCGGGTATACCAAGGAGGATTTTGAGAAGGGGACCTCGGTTTATTCGATGCTTGCGGAAGAGGAGAGAGAACGGGCGAAAAAAAACTTCGGCCGGGTCCTTTTAGGGGCCACTACCGAGGGAAATGAATATACAGGAATTACTAAAGGGGGCAAGCGTTTCCCGATCCTAATCTATTCGAGCCCGGCCTATGAATCGGGCAGGCTCGCGGGAATCCGGGGGATCATTATCGATATTACGGTGCGAAAGCTCTTAGAAGAGCAGCTGAAGCAGTCCCAGAAACTGGAAGCGGTCGGCCGGCTGGCCGGCGGGATCGCCCACGATTTCAACAATATCCTCACTTCCATTATCGGGTTCAGTCACATGCTTCTTCTCAGCGAGGAGCTTACCGCTGAGTGTAAAGACGAAGTCGAAAATATTCTCTCCGTGGCTAAAAGCGGTTCTAATCTTACGCGGCAGCTTCTTGCTTTCAGCCGAAAACAGATCGTCAATCTGAAAAATATCAACCTTAATGATTTGGTCCGTAAAACCATCAAGATGCTCCGCCGCTTGCTGAATGAAAAAATCGAGCTTACCACGGAGCTGTGCAGGCCCTTAGGGCTGATTCGGATGGATGAGGGGCAAATGGAACAGATTGTCATGAACTTGGTGCTCAACAGTTCCGATGCCCTTCCCGAAGGCGGGGACATAACCCTGCGGACCGGCGAGGTGTGTCTCTCATTCGGAGATAAAACTTCTCCCGACACACCGCCGGAGGGAGAGTACGTATTGCTGCAGGTCTTGGATAACGGGTATGGGATGGAAGAATCCGTAAAAGAGAAGGTCTTAGAACCTTTTTTTACCACAAAGGAAATGGGAAAAGGCACCGGCCTGGGACTTTCAATGGTCTACGGAATTGTCCGGCAGAACGGCGGATATCTGGAGATCGAAAGCGAACAGGGCGAAGGCACTTCCATTACCGTCTATCTGCCGAGGTATGCCGGGACGGCGGAAGGCGGAGAGCCCGCGGCCGTTTCGGGGGCCGGCGTGTCCAAACCCTCGGCCCGGGTCCTGGTGGTAGAGGACGATCCGGAAGTTAGAAAAG
>CAYWIK010000088.1:0-7443 GCA_964458315.1 uncultured Spirochaetales bacterium
GCGTTTTTCCCGACATATTCTTTGTTAGCAGCTCCTTCGTGTCCCCGGCTCCCCGGATCGGCAATGACGATTTTCGTCAGTTCTTCGGCCTGCCGCTTGTTGAGTTCAAAGGCGCCGCCCTTTTTCATCGCGTCTTTAAGCCGATCGGCCGCCGACTCGACCACCAATATCTCTTTTTCATCGATGCAGATAATATTGTTGTCGAGACTCGCTCCTGCGATGATATCCCTTGCCGCTTTTTCAATGTCCGCCGTTTCATCCACCACCGCCGGAGGATTTCCCGGTCCTGCCGCAATGACCTTTTTCTGCCGTTTCATCGCCTCGCGGACAACGCCGGGACCGCCGGTCACCACGAGCATGGCCACCGTAGGATGATTCATCATCTCCTGTGCCGCTTCAATGGTCGGTTCGTCGACCGTGGTAATCACGTTTTCAGGGCCGCCGGCTTTCAGAATCGCCTTGTTCAAGACGGATATAGTATATTTCGACACTTCCTTTGCCGCCGGATGAGGACCGAAAACAACGGTGTTCCCGCCCGCGATCATGCCGATGGCGTTGCAGATAATGGTTTCCGTAGGGTTCGTGCTCGGGGCAATGGCGCCGATTACACCGTAAGGCGCCCGTTCCGTGAGGGTGAGGCCGTGGTCGTCGGTATAGGTGACGGGAGTAAGGTCTTCGACTCCCGGGGTCATCTTGGCTGCAAGGAGATTTTTTTTCACCTTATCTTCGGTCCTGCCGAACCCGGTTTCGTCTACCGCCATTTTGGAGATCACATCAAGATTGTTCATGATGGCGGAACGCATCTCGGCGATCATTCCTCTGCGGATTTCAAGCGCCGTGTCCATGAGCGCTAAGTGGGCCTGCCGCGCCGCCTTCACCGCATCGTCCATCTCCCGATACACCCCGACATACGCAGAGGCCGGCATGCCGACGGAGGCGGTTTTTGCGCTGCCGTTGCCCTGCACCCGTTTGATTACTTCTTCGACTACCGTTCGAATTGTACTTTCATCTATCTGCATATTCTCTAACTCCGGATCACAATATAAAAGGCTTAATGGCCGGGTCGGCATGAGGAATAATGATGTCCTTACAGAGAAGTCCCTGTTTTTGAACATATTCCCGCGCGGCTTTCATGGAAACCTCCACTTCATGGACCATGCCGATCATCTTCACATACGATTTCCCGGCCATCCCTGTGGCAAGCCGTATTTCCGGAAGCTCGACCTCCGCGGCTTTTGCAGCCAGGTCCCCGGCCACGATACTCGAAACAATAGAAAAAGACTCGATCACCCCTAAAGATTCCCACTTGGTCGACTGGGTGGTCCCTAAAATCGCCGGAATGACTTG
Organism: uncultured Spirochaetales bacterium; assembly: GCA_964458315.1. Lineage (GTDB taxonomy): Bacteria > Spirochaetota > Spirochaetia > SPDA01 > CAZSGZ01 > CAYWIK01. The sequence continues at coordinate 1,348 of CAYWIK010000088.1, forward strand.
ACCGTTTAAGTTCGGAATAAACAGCTCATCGATCAAATACCCCGTTCCTTCCCGCTTCCCCGCGGTCAACGCCGCATCCACGGAAGCAACATCCCCGGTAATGATAATATAAAACTTCCCCGGACAGATGGTCTTCGCATCGATTATCTTGACCGGCGCCGCCTTGACCATACTGTCCAAGGCTTTGATTCCCGCCGCGGTTGCACTGAATTCTAAAACGCCAATTACCGTATAACCCATCGTTCCGCCTTATTTTCTATATTCCGGACGCGGAAATCATCACCCGGGTATCGTCAACAAGAGTAACCCGGCCGCCGATCGGCGCGTGGACCCTTGCTCCGAGGTTCCCTTCAGGAATCTCTCCGAGCAAATCTCCGGGACCGACCTCCGCCCCTTTGGAAACAACTGGTTTTGCCGGTGCACCGGTATGCTGTTTCAACGGCACCTCGACCCGGCCGCCGGCATCTACGGAGCGTCCCCGGTCGTATATTACCTGATCATAGACACCGAGCATGCAGCGCTGCACAATTCTTTCTGCGGGCACCTTTCGCGAGTCCCGCATTTCATGGGGAATTGGTTCCTTTTCCCCGAATACCGGCTTATACCCTTCCTCGGCAAACTGCTGCTTGATCACCCTGCTGATGTAAGAAGGAGAAAGGCCCATAGGACACGCGTACACCTCGCACACGCCGCATTCGCAGCAGAGTGCCGCGGCGGCCAGGGCCTGCTCCGGAAAATCGAGTCCGTAATTAATTTGCCGCATAATGAGATGAGGATACAGGTCATGGCCGAGCATCTCCCGGGGGCAGAGCTCGCTGCAAAGCACGCACTGACAACAGGCGCTTCTGGAAAGCCGCACCTGTACTTCCAGCGGTCTGGACTTCCGCTGCACCAATTCATGGTCCCGCGGCAGCACAATTACCCCGCCGGTAACTTTATCCAAGGGAGTATCCAGGTCGGTGGTGACCGTTCCCATCATCGGCCCCCCGAGAATAAGGGCCGGCTCATCCGCCAGGGCGCCGCCGCACTGCCGGATGATCTCACGGATCGGGGTCCCGATCGGCGCCCGCAGGACCGCGGGTTTTTTCACCTCACCGGTGCAGGTAACGGTACGCGTAGTCACCGGCCTGTTTTCGAAGGCGGCATTGTAGATATTCAGGAGAGTCTCCACATTAAGCACCACGGCGCCGACCGACAGCGGGATCCCGCCCTGCGGCACTGCCCTGCCTGTGACCTCGTAGACCAGCACATGCTCGTCCCCCGCGGGATAGAAGTTTTCTAAAAGAAAGAGCGAGAGGGGACCGCGTTTTTCGGCGGCCTCTTCGAGACGCTCGACTGCGGTCTCGTTCTTTTGCTTGAGTGTAATAACCCCTTCTTCGGCCTTCAGTTCCTTCACGACGAGTTCGAGGGCGGCGGTAATTTTTTCAGCTTCCGTCTCCATGATATATTTATCGTTTTGCAGTAAGGGCTCGCATTCCGCGCCGTTGGCAATCACCGTCCGGCACGCCCCGCCGAGCTTTACATGGGTGGGGAAACCGGCGCCGCCGGCGCCTACCACTCCGCAGTCCCGGACGATGCCCGCAAGCCGGGTCCCGGCGGGACGTGTTATTTCGGCAGATGTGCTACTTCCGATAGACAAAGTTTCCCCTCTCATCGATAGAATCGATGATTCCAACGATCAGGGCATCGACCGGTTTTTGGTATGTCGACTCGAGCTGACGGCAGGAGCTTCCCTGGGAAATAAGGACCATCTCCCCCGGTCCGGCCTGCACCGCGTCGAGGGCGATTAAATATTCGTCCTTCGGCTCACCCTTATGGGTACATTCCCGGACAAGAAGAAATTTGGCGCCGCTTATTCCGTCACTTCGGGCCGTACTCACCACCGTTCCAACGGTTTTTGCAAAAATCATCCTTTTCGCCCTGATTATTTACGATCTGTCTTTGTGATACACGACCTTGCCGTCTATCTCTAAGACATCGACAATTGCCGTAATGGTTGCATCGCTCGGCTTCCCTTCGGTGACCTCGGTCATTCGGGAAGAACTCCCCGCCGCGTAGAAAACCACCTCGCCGTTTCCGGCGCCGACGCTGTCCATTGCAACGAGGAAGTCCTTCTTCCCTTTCATGGTAGCAGGATCGATCTTCTCTAAGAGAAGAAACTTTATCCCCTCGATCTTAGGTTCTTTTCGAGTGGATACAACCGTACCAACTACTTTAGCTAGTACCATTTACCTACTTCTTCGAACCTTGAGGCGTCCGTCCCAGCGGCAATGTACCGTCCACATTATCATGAGGCCGCGGAATGATATGCACGCTGATCAGTTCGCCGACTTTTTCGGCCGCGCGTCCGCCGGCATCCAGGGCCGCACGGACCGCCGCTACATCGCCGCGGACGATGGAAGTTACATAACCGCCTCCGGTGTTTACCCAGTTGGTCAATTCGACCCTGGCCGCTTTAACCATGGCATCCGAGGCTTCAACCATGGCCGCAAAACTCCTGGTTTCGATCATTCCCAGTGCATTCTCGAAAACATCTGCCATTTGTATGCTCCTTTATGTATTCCTTATTTATTCCTTCTGCCCTTCAGCGGCCCGTCCGCTTAAAGAGAGAAGTCTTGCTTCCACAATGTCTTTGCTGACCAGTACTTCCGCTTCGTCTCCTGCAATGTAGATTCTGCCGTACCTGCCGTAGCCCTGAACATTGATAATATTAATATGAGACGCTTTCTCCGCCTCGTTGGCCGCGTAGTACGCGTAACCCGCGGGCTCGATTTCCAGCACATACAGGGTGTCACCCCTGAGGATCATATTCCCGTAACGAATTTTGTTGATAAGCTGGGCGTGATGATCGTCGATGTTTTTGATGAGCTGACTCGTAAGAATGCTGACTTTCATCCGGTCTGATTCCGTAAGCCCCAGCTCCTTGAGGATCGAGGCCCCTGACTGCCGGGCGTCAGCCTGACTGTCCGAATGGAGCTCTAAGAGTCCGAAGAGCCGTTCTACGATCTGGATTCCCGGACGTACGTCCGTCGCTTTCAGGGCGATATCGGTAAGTCTGTTGATCTCTATACCGGGTGAGATTTCAACGATCATACACGCCTGATTTGCCACCGGAAAATATCCCCGGGAAATTGTAGAAATGTAGGATGCCATCTGCTTCTGCAGAGAATCGAGGAAAATGTAGGTCCGTAAATCAACATTATTCATGATTGCCTTTTTTCCTTTCTTTTTTTAAGTTTTTACGTTATAATTTTAACATTATACTGGTTTTTATTAACATATTTTGAATTTTATATTACATTTGTAATTCTAATTTGTCAAGGGACAAAAAAGCATGTCGAAAAAGAGCCGTCGTTTGAATGAAATTATAAAACTTCTCCAAATCTACAATGCGGTTTCCGTAAACGAGCTCGCGGAAAAGCTCGGCGTTTCCCATATGACCGTTCGCAGAGACCTGCAGGAACTGGAGCAGCAGGATTATATTCAGCTCCTCCACGGCGGTGCGGTCTTAAATCCCAGGACCGGGCTCTCCGCCTCCGGTGAACTCGATTATACCCTTTCTTCTGCGGAATCGAAACGGGCAAAGGAAAAAATTGCCATCGGCAGATTTGCCGCGTCCATGATCGAGCCGGATGATGTTGTAATTATTGACGCCGGCTCAACCACCGACTTCATCGCTAAAGCCGTTCCGCCGGACCTTCCCATCACCGTAATTTGCTACACTTTCAACGTTTTAGTGGAGCTGCAGCAGAAGAAAAACTGTAAACTCATTTTAACCGGGGGATATCTTCATGAAAACTCGATGATGTTCGAAAGCCCGGAAGGGGTAAGCCTCATTCGAAGAAGCAGGGCTGCGAAAGCCTTTGTGTCGGCCGGCGGGATCAGTGCGGAGCTGGGAGTGACCTGTTCCAATCAGTACGAACTCGAAACCAAAAAAGCGATCATCGATTCCAGCATCTCTTCCATCCTGGTGGCCGATTCCTCTAAACTGGGTAAAGTCGGTTCAACCTATTTTGCCGATCTTACCGATTTCGACACCTTTATCACCGACAGCGCCATATCGGAAGAGTATAAAGAATTAATGCAGGATCTCGGCATTGCCCTCTATACGGTATAAAAAAACTCTCGATTTTCAGACCGCTTGATTTTTTTCCGCTATTCATCTATATTTGAGGCGGGGAAGGTTCTTCCCGGTACAAAATCAAAGCAGGAGGTGGCTGTCGTATATGAATCAACACGACGGCGTTAGTAGTCCAAGACACTACTCACTAAATACCGACGCCCCTGTCGGAGGTGCCGGGTTAGGCCGAAAGCCCTAATTCCCAGCCTGCCTTTTCGGTTCCTCTGACACGGTACCAGGGCGCCTTACAGAGGAGCTTTACATGATCAGAATCTGGAAACAACGAGAAACCGGTGTCGTCCAGTCCGCCATTCTGGAGAAAAACTGCTGGATAGAGGTAACAAAACCCGATTCCCTTGAAATCGAGACCCTCGAGCGGGAATACGGCATCGAACGTGACTTTATAAACGATGTACTCGATATTGACGAGCGCCCGAGGAGTGAGCGGGAAGAAGGAGCCGAACTGATTATCTTCCGCATTCCCGTATACGATCCCGAACGGGAAGTACCCTATTTCACCGTTCCCTTAGGGGTCGTCCTGGCCCGGGAACTCATTATTACCATCTGCTCGATGGAAACAGATCTTGTCGGTGATTTTCGGAATAACCGGGTAAAAAATATCGCCTTTTATAATTTCCATCACTTTCTCCTGCAGCTCTTTCTCCGGGGAATTATGTATTATCTCAGGTATTTAAAAGAAATAAACCGGCAGACAAGCACCATAGAAAGAGAACTTCAGCAGTCGGTCCGAAACACCGAGCTTATCCGCCTTCTCACCCTCGAAAAGTCTCTCGTTTATTTTACCACTTCCCTGCGGGCCAACGAACTGCTCATCCAGCGGCTTCAGAGACGCAACGCATTCAAGGAAAACGAAGAAATCACCGACCTGTCGGAAGATGTCGTGACCGAGAATCGGCAGGCAATCGAGATGGCGAATGTATATAGTAATATTTTAAGCGGAATGATGGACGCCTTTGCCTCGGTGATATCGAACAATTTGAATGTGGTAATGAAAAGGCTTACTATGATTTCCATTATTTTGATGATCCCTACCCTCTTTGCAAGTCTCTACGGGATGAACGTGCAGCTTCCCTGGCAGGGGTCCCGGTTCGCCTTTATCGGAATTGTAGGAGTGTCCGTGGTCTTTGCAGCCATCGGGACATTACTATTTATGAAGAATAATATAAGAAGCAGGAGAAAAAGGCGGGCGAGTAAGCGGAGACTCAAGAAATCCATTCAATCCGGATAGTACAAACGAGACAGGAGCATGAAGGCGGACATTCATCCGCCCTTGCCCCTTGGAAGAGTTCCATCTACCGGGTATACTATCCTTTGGGGGGAAATTGTATGTCGGCCGAGGAAGAACAACAGGAGAAAGCGCCGAGGTATCTACCGGGCTATTTTCTTATAAGCGAAACGGAGCTGCAGGACCCGAATTTTATTCGGACGGTCGTCCTCATGATTCAGCATGACAATCAGGGGGCCTTCGGTCTCGTGATCAACCGGCAAACCGAATTGACCTTATCGGAAATCATGGACACGTACGAAGGATTGGAACAGGGTGAAATTCCGGTTTTTATCGGCGGTCCGGTGGAGCAGCACTATCTTTTCGTGGTCCATTCCGGTCTCCCGGAAAATTATACAAGCGACCACGCAATGGAAGTAGTCGAAGGGGTCGTGTTCGAACCGAATTTTCAGCTTGTAGACAAATATCTTTTCGAGGTTTGGGAACAGACCCCGCCTGAGGACCGGCCCTACATCCATCTTTTCGGCGGTTATTCCGGCTGGGCGCCGGGTCAGCTTGAAAATGAATTAAAATACCGTTCCTGGGTGCTGCTGCCCGCGACCAGGGAAATCGTATTTCATCCGGACCCCGAAGAGGGCTGGAACGAGGCCCTTCGCAAGAAGGGCGGGATTTATTGGGTGGTCGCCGAAACCGGTACAAAACCGTCGATGAATTGAATGAAAAAGATATC
>CAYWIK010000089.1:0-7401 GCA_964458315.1 uncultured Spirochaetales bacterium
GCTCGCTGACGGAGGAGTCCGTCAGATTTATTTTCAAATAGTTATTCATTTATCAGTTTAAAAATTCCGGCACACTGATATTGTACTGCAACGGACTGTTTTTATCTATACGGTTTTTACCTGATTCCCAGGGTTAGTTTTTTCGATGACGCAACGCGCGGCAAAATCGCACCCCCAAAAATGGCTTTGCTTGCAAATTTAGGGAAAACACCCTATACTAGGGTATTAAAAAGTAACTTTACCAAGGAGGAAAAAGTGAAGAAAGTACTATTCATTATGCTTTCTCTGCTGCTGATTGCCGGCGTTGTTTTCGCTGGTGGAAAGCAGGAAAAAAAGGAAGGCGGAAAAGTAGAAGAAGAAGAAAAAGTTGAGGTGGAAAAGTCCGCAGCGAAACCGGAAATCAAAAACCCGGATTCGTTTATTTACGCGACATATGGTACCATCGATACGTTGGACTTCGCGAAAGCCTACGATTCCGCTTCCTGGCAGAACATGCGGCTTATTTACGACACGCTGATCGACTACAAGGGCGAAGCAACCGACGAGTTTATACCTCTGGTTGCGGCAGAAGTCCCCACGGTTGAAAACGGCGGAATTACCAACGGCGGGAAGACCTTCCGGTTCAAGATTCGGAAAGGAATTAAATTCCATTCAGGCGACACCCTCACTCCCGAAGACGTGGAATACAGCATCGAGCGGAACATGGTCCTCGACCCGGACGGCGGTCCGAACTGGATCTGGTTCCAGGTGTTTTTCGGAGACCGCTACAGCTCGCGGGACGGAGACGGCAACTTCCAGGTCAGCTTTGACGAAATCGATGCCGCTGTGGAAGTCGAAGGCGATGCGGTTGTGTTTAATCTTGCCAATCCTTTTCCCCCGTTTTTAAGTGTCCTCGCGGGCAGGTGGGCTTGTATTGTCAATAAGTCGTTCTGTGTAGAAAACGGCGACTGGCCCGGCACGGCCGAGACCTGGAAAGACTACAACAATCCAGCGGAAGACCAGGAAGGACTGCATGACATCGAAGACGGCTCCGGTCCTTACAAACTGGCACGCTGGGAAAAAGGCGTCGAAATGGTCCATGAACGGTTCGACGGATACTGGGGCGACAAGCCTCCCCTGCGGAGGGTTTTCTACAAAGTCGTCGACGAATGGTCCACGCGGAAGCTGATGCTCCTTCAGGGAGACGCCGATGTTGTACAGGTTGACGCTCTCTACCACAAAGAGATGGAAAAAGAGGAAAACCTGAAGGTCTACGGAAATCAGCCCACCCTTGTTATCGGCGGGGTCTATTTTAACCGGGAAATCGCGGCGCAGGACAATCCCCTTATCGGTTCGGGAAAACTGGACGGAAACGGTATTCCCCCTGACTTTTTCCAAGATGAAGACGTTCGCTGGGGTTTTACCTACGCGTGGAATGAGGATATTTTCTTGAAAGATATCGGCGCCGGTTCCTACACCGACCCGGTCACGCCATTCCCCATCGGACTTCCCTACAGGAACGAGTCGGTCAAGAGACCTCCCCATGATCCGGCAAAAGCGGAAGAGCACTTCAAGAAAGCTTTCGGCGGAGACGTTTGGGAAAACGGATTTAAAGTCGATATGCTCTATAACGAAGGAAACGATGTCCGCCGGGCCAGCGCGATGCTCTTAGCGGAAAACGTTATGAAGCTGAATCCGAAGTTCGAGATCAACGTACGTGCGGCTGAATGGTCCGAATACGTTGATATGATCCGGAAAAGCAACATGCCGGTATTCTGGTGCGGCTGGGCGCCCGACTACGCCGACCCGGACAACTACGCCAACCCGTTTATGCACTCCTCGGGACACTGGGCAAGCAGTATCAGCTACTCAAATCCTGAAGTGGATGCATTGATCGAAGAGGCCGCTATCTCCCTGGACCCGGAAGTACGGAAACGGAATTATCACAAACTCCAGGAGATGTACATTGAAGAGACCATCGGTATTATTTACGGACAGTCACTGGACAAATACTTCTTTCGGGACTGGGTGAACGGTTATTTTTTCAATCCCATGGCCAGCCACCCCGAGTTCGAGCACGTCCGGTTCGGGTTTACGAAGGAATATTAGTCACAGAGTATTGTGAAAGAAAGGGTTTCGGGTCCGCCCGGGGCCCTTTTTTTTCCTTGCATTATCAGCCGGGTTGGCGTAAAATCAAAATCCGTGGAGAGACCGGGATGGGACTTCTTAATTATATTATACGCAGATTAATTCTCATGATTCTCGTTCTTATCGGGGTTTCGCTTCTTGTATTTGCAATTATGATGCTTATTCCCCCGGGACAGCGGGTCGGCATTTATGTTCACGGTGAGAAAGTTTCTCCCGCTCAGATGGAGGCGCTTATCGAGAAATACGGCCTCCGGGACCCTTTCCCGGTGCAATACGCGCGGTGGATGCGGAACATCTTCAGAGGGGACTTCGGGTTTTCCGTTACCGCCAGCGCGCCGGTCCTCGAGGGCTTTAAACGTTACTTTCCGATAACCTTCGAGCTGGTACTATACGCTACCCCTATGATTATTCTCGTGGGGGTGTGGCTGGGGACTGCCGGAGCGGTCCATAAAGACAAGCCGATCGACCACGGAACGCGGGTGTTTGCCATATTCGGCTATTCCCTGCCGACCTTTTGGCTGGGACTTTTGCTGCTGATGGTCCTGTACGGCTATTTCGGTGTGTTTCCGCCCGGGGTGGTATCGAACGAAGGAAAGGACCTCCTGTTCAATCCTGAGTTCCGCCGGTATACGGGCCTCATTACCATTGATGCCATATTAAACTGGGAATGGGGGTTGTTCTGGGACGGCTTGTACCATATTATTCTTCCCGCCGTTAATCTCGTTATCTTGAACAGCGCGCTCATCCTGCGACTGATGCGGTCGAGCATGCTCGAGGCCTTAGGGCAGGACTACATCCGGACGGCCATAGCAAAAGGGGCAAGCACCCGCGCGGTCATCAACCTCCATGCAAGAAGGAACGCTCTCATTCCTGTAATTACTATTTCCGGCTATATGTTCGCGATACTCATGGCGGGAATGGTCATTACTGAAACGATATTTGTACGGGAAGGGATCGGACGGTGGATGGCCCGGGCTGCGCTGCAGCTGGACGTTCCGGCCATTATGTTTAATGTACTTTTTCTCGGGACGGTTTTTGTAACCGTCAATTTAATCGTAGATATTGTTTACGCCTATGTTGATCCGCGGATCCGGCTCAACTAAAAAAGGAGATATGGCGCGGCATGCCTGATTTTAACGTTAAGGCGGAAGTTGAAGCAAAAGAAATAGAGGCAACAACGGAGCCTAAAAAGAAAAAAGGAAACAGGCACCCCCTCTGGCAGGAGGTGGTATTTTCTTTTAAACGATTTATGAAAAATCCGCTTACCATTATCGGGCTTACCATTATTATTGGTTTTGCTGTGGTTGCGATATTGGCGCCGGTTTTAGCGCCGCCCGAAATGCCGCAGCGGCCATACCAGATACCGCACTCGGGATGGGCCCTGGCGCCGAGCCCTCCTTCAGCGGAGAACCCGCTTGGGACCCTGGAGCAGCAGTACGATATCCTATACGGCCTCATCTGGGGGACGCGGCATGCCTTTCGGATCGGTTTTTTGGTCGTTCTCGCCAATCTGGTTATCGGTGTTATCCTGGGGTGCCTGGCGGGATATTTCGGCGGAATTATCGATGAAATTATTATGCGGATCGCGGATATCTTCTACTCTATACCCTTTCTTGTTATGGCGATGGCCCTGGTGGTGGCCATCGGGAGGGGGCTGCAGTCCATCGTCCTTGTTATGGTCATCCTCGGCTGGCCCACCTATACGAGGATGATCCGAGGCGAAATTCTGTCGGTCCGTGAGAAGGACTATGTTCTTGCCGCGAAGGCAAGCGGAGCGTCGCATCTGAAAATTATCTTTTCCCACATACTTTCCAATTCAATATATTCGGTCATTATTCTCGCGTCCATGAATATCGGGACGACCATCCTCACCGCAGCCGCTCTCTCCTTTTTAGGCCTCGGCTCCGAAGCCGGATATGCCGACTGGGGGCAGATGGTTGCCATGTGCAGGGACTGGATTATCGGCCCCCCCGGCAACAGGCTTGCCTACTGGTATGTTGTGTTTATTCCCGGATTTACCATCACCCTCTTCGTTCTCGGCTGGAACCTCTTAGGAGATGCCGTCCGCGATGTGTTCGACCCGAAGGTAAGGAGAAGGTAACATAATGGCAGCTGACGGACGTGAGACGGTAAAAACCGCCGAAAAAGAAAAAATCGTTGAAACACACAAACTCTATACTAATTTTTACACCTACGAAGGGGTGGTAAAGGCGTTAAACGGTGTCAGTATCGTAGTAAAACATGGCGAAACGTACGGTCTCGTCGGAGAATCCGGATGCGGGAAAAGTGTAACCGTGCGTTCGCTGATGCGGATTGTCCAGGAACCCGGAAAAATCGAGGGTGGAGACATTATCCTTTTTCTAAGCGAAGAGGACCGGAAACAGGGAATAAACCTCATAAAACGGAGCGAAGCATACATGCAGTCCGTAAGGGGGAACGATATTTCGATGATTTTTCAAGAGGCAAGCTCCTCGCTTAATCCGGTTCTGTCCATCGGCTATCAGGTAGGGGAGAGTTTTCTTCTTCACCGGATGGCGTCGGTCCTCGAAAAAACAATTACACGGATCGACGAAGAGTTAGCGCACAAAAAAATCGGCAGGGTCTGGCGGAAAATCCAGCGGAACATTTTCACCACGGAACTCAAGACGCAGAGAAAATACCTGCTGGACGTGGCAACAATCGACAACAGACTGTACGAGCTCGAGGACAGGGAAGATCCAGCTTTGGTAAAGCAGAGGAATGAACTGAACCGCAAACGGGAAAAACTGCGAAAGTCAAGCGGACTGGCTAAATTCGCCAACCGTTTACCGGTGTTGAAGCGGTATAAAAAGAACCTGGTAAAAACGGTAAAAGAGATGGCGGTGGAGCTGCTTACCGAACTCGGGGTCCCCAACCCGGCTAACGTTGTCGACAGGTATCCCCATGAGCTCTCCGGCGGAATGCAGCAGCGGATTGTAATTGCTATTGCTCTTGCCTGTCATCCGAAGCTTTTAATAGCGGACGAACCAACGTCTAACCTGGACGTAACGATACAAGCGCAGATTCTCGACTTAATACATACACTGAAAGAGACGTCCATTTCATCGGTTTTGTTTATCACCCACGACCTCGGGGTTGTAGCTGAAGTGTGTGACCGGGTAACCGTGATGTACGCCGGCGACACCTGTGAGACGGCGGAAGTGAAGGAATTGTTTACAAAACCGTTGCATCCGTACACCAAAGGGCTGCTCAAATCGGTCCCGAAGGTGGAACAAAACGAAGCTTTAGATACAATTCCCGGCATTGTACCGAACCTGGTAAATCCGCCGAGCGGCTGCCGGTTCCATCCCCGCTGCCCCTTTGTTATGGAAATTTGCTGCAGAAAAAAACCGCCGACCTATGCTGATCCGGACGTTCCGGAACACACCGTAGCGTGCCATCTTTACTGTGGACAGGAAACGGTGCAATTATGAGTAACAATATTATTGACATTAGAAGGTTGAAAAAATATTACCCGGTAAAGGCGGGAGTTTTTAAACGTCACGTGGACGATGTTCAGGCGGTTGATGATTTGGACCTGAAAATACGCGCCGGGGAATGCCTCGGTTTAGTCGGGGAATCGGGCTGTGGTAAAACCACACTGGGTAAAACGATTTTACGGCTCCACGAATCGACGTCCGGCCGTGTTTATTATAATCAACCTGAAAAGGAAATAGAGCAGATAGAAGCCCTTGTAGAAACCGGAAACGGCCATATACCGCAGGCCGCCATGAATAAATTGAGAAAAATGGACATCACCAAACTTGGGCGCCGTCGTATGCACGAACTTCGAAAAAAACTGCAGATTGTGTTCCAGGACCCGTCGAATTCCCTCGATCCGCGGCTGTTGGTAAAAAAAATCGTTTCCGAGCCGCTGACAATTCACAAAACCCTGCCGGCGAAGCAAATTAACGATAAAGTGCTTGAACTACTCGAATGTGTCGGCCTTGGGAAGACCCACTTAATGCGCTATCCGCATGAGTTTTCCGGCGGGCAGCGCCAACGGATTGCCATAGCACGTGCACTGGCGACAAACCCCGATTTCATCCTCATGGATGAGCCCACCTCTGCACTGGATGTTTCCGTACAGGCGCAGATTCTCAATCTGTTGCAGAAGCTGCAGGGCGAATTCGATTTAACGTATCTGTTTGTTACCCATCACCTGTTGGTGGTCAAGTACATAAGCCATCGGATTGCCGTTATGTATTTAGGCAAACTTGTTGAACTATGCAGCTCGGCGGACCTGTTTACCGACACTCTCCATCCCTATTCAAAGGCGCTTCTTTCGGCAATTCCGGTCCCGGATCCGTTTACTAAAAAGGAACGGATTATTTTAAGCGGTGATGTGCCGAACCCCATCAATCCGCCGCCGGGATGCAGGTTTCACCCCAGGTGCGCGTACGCGAAGGAGATCTGCGGAGAGGCGGAACCGCGGCTGGAGGAAGTCGGCAGCGGCCACTTCGTGTCCTGTCACCGGTGGAAAGAAATCTAGCCCGGCAATGAGACGGCGGTTGATTCCTTCTATTCGCCGCCTGCGGCGGCGCCGATATCGAGAGATTTAAACGGCGGATCAGGAGAGTAAAAATTGCTCCGGAGGCGTTTAACAGCGAAAGCCTTTTGTTTAAAATCTACACGCGGTGGTGAGGAATATGCTCAGATTACACTATTTTCAGAGCAGGAGTGAGCAAAAGCCGCTCCGATATTTTTTTCTCTGTGTAATCTTTTTCGGCTTAGGGTTTGCCCTTGCCTTTTCGAGTGTTGATCTTCCCCCTTTTGTGTTTATCCATGAGGCCGGACATTCCGTTACAGCTTGGTTGCTCGATGTACGGCTCGAAAAAAACAATGCCCGTTCCTTTTTTATGTATCTGGAAAAAGATGAGCCGCTACGTAAGTATGTCCGGGTCCTCCACGCGGGGTATAAGGCTGAATTGTTGATGTGGTACGCGGTAATGATAGTACTGTTTATTGTCAATGTCCGCCGGACCCGCCACTGCAGGAACGGATTCCATTTCCCGATTGCCCTTGTACCCGGGTATGCTGTGGGATTATTTTTAAAATTGAAAGGGACAACGGACATTCAGGTAATTTCCGGTTTAATCGGAAGCGCGGAATCAATAATAATACGTCGTTTTGTTCTTGCCGAAATGGCTGTTATGCTCGGCGCTCTCGCCGCGTACATCTTCGGATTTTTCGTCTATCTGCTTAACCGGGAGAAGAAGATGCGTTCGTTAGTGTAAACTCGATGTTGAAATATAC
>CAYWIK010000090.1:0-3483 GCA_964458315.1 uncultured Spirochaetales bacterium
TGGGCGGGGCGGTCCGGGTGCTTGTATCGGTCATTATCATTTTGACCTGGATCGGCATTATCTCAGCCCAGTTTGTCGCTGCGAAAAAACTTATCTCTGCAATGACCGGCTGGGACTCCCCGTGGATTCTGCCGGGTATTGCGTCGGTCATCATTCTCTATTCGTTTTTCGGCGGGCAGAGTTCCATCCTCAAAACCGACATGCTGCAGCAGGCCATCCTTTTCATCGCCGTTATTTTTACCGTGGCCTTTCTCTTCATCAAGTTCCCCATTGCGCAAACCGACATGCGATTCGAAATTCTCAATCCCGATTTCCGATGGCCCGACCTCGTCTACTATCTTACCCTGGTGATGGGTTCATATTTTATCTGCCCGATGATGTTTTCCAGGCTCTTTACGGCTAAAACACCGATAATAGCCAAAAAATCTTCCTTTTTTGCAGGTATAGGAGTCATCATCTTCGCGATTATGATCACCCTCATCGGCATGTGGGCCCGCAGTTCCATTCCGAACCTGGAAGGCAACGATGTCTTGAGCTTCATTTTTCTTCACAAACTTCCCAGAATCGCAGGCCTGCTGCTCCTCCTAGGGCTTCTCTCCGCCATCGTCTCCACTGTAGACACGAGCCTGGTGATGACATCGACAATCATCGAGCACGATATTTTAAGAAAAAGCAGGACATGGCTTACCCGGGTCCTCGTGGTGGTTTTGGGTGCCTTGGGTACTGTGGCGGCAATAGGAAGGACAGACATCATCGGTATTCTGCTGGAAGCCTTCGCCGTATATACGGCGGGAATCGTACCGACTCTTTTCATCGCCCTAATGTTTATCGGGAGGCGAGAATTGAACCGTCCCCTGGCATTCACGGCGATTCTTCTTGGCGGCATCGCCGGGGTGTTGGCAAAACTGCTCGAAATGAAGTATCTCGCCCTTTACGGTATGGCCCTGTCCGCGGCAATCGCACTGGCGGCAGCCTGGGTGCAGCATAAAGGCGGAGGACTCAAAAGGGCCCCGGCAGAATCAGCGGAATAAATCGGCAGCAGTCTATGAAAATCATCGATATCCACACCCACGCGTTTCCCGATCACATCGCCGAGCGGGCGCTTCGGTCTCTTTCCGAAGAAGCGCAGCTGCCTGTATACACCGACGGAACGATCGAAGGTCTCATTTCTTCCATGGACCGCGCGGGAATCCAACGTTCGGTGGTTGCCTCGATTGCGACAAAACCTGGACAGTTCGAATCCATATTTGAATGGTCGAAAAACATCGCTTCCCAACGGATCATACCCTTTCCCTCGGTCCATCCGTCGGATCCGAAAGCGGCGGAGAAAATAACGGCAGTCAGCCAAGCGGGTTTTAAAGGGATAAAACTCCATCCCTACTACCAGAGCTTCACGTTAGACGGCGATGCCATGGGACCGGTATACCGAAGCATAGAAAAAGAAGGCCTTGTACTTCTCCTGCATACCGGGTACGACACCGCATTCCCCCGGGACCGGATCGGCGACCCGGAAAAGATCATGCGGGTCCTCGATTCGTTTCCGGATCTGAAACTCGTCACTACCCATCTCGGCGCATGGGAAGATTGGGAAGATGTAGAACGGCTCATCCTCGGCAAACCGGTGTACATGGATATTTCCTTCTCTTTCCACCTCCTGGGCATGGATCGCTCCAGGAAGTTTCTCATACGCCATCCTCAGGAATATCTCGTGTTCGGTTCCGATTCCCCCTGGGACGACCAGAAAGAGCTGGTTGATACGGTCCTCGGATTCGATCTCCCGAAGGAGCGGCTCGAAGCGCTTCTGTGGAAGAACGCTGCCCGGCTCCTGGATCTGTGATTTTTGAATATCCCTGCTATCCGGAATTTGGGCGTAAAACCGCTTCAAAGAGGCGGCCGCTTTTGGCACGGAGCCGCCGGGAACTACCGACGAAGCGCGGTTCAATATTGCCTTGCCGGTGGTCGGCAGGTATAATGTAATTGAAAAATGGAGAAGGCATATAAAATTGTAAAACACCTGGACCAACTCGAACCGAAAGCAGGGGATAAAGAAAAGGCATTATCCGACGCGTATAAAATAGCCGATTTCTTAAAACATAATTACCAAGCAACGGTTTACGGAGTAGGCAGTTTATTTCTTCCAGGCAGAGAGTTTACCGAAAAATCGGATATCGACCTGGTAACAAAGGGTCTTCCGAAAGGCAAGTTTTTTTCAATATCAGTAACAGTGGATGAAATGAGTGTGTTCCCCGTCGAACTCATTCCCTGGGAAGACGCAAACGATTATTTACGCAGACAGGCGAAAGAGGAAGGTACGCTTTTATGAAAAAAAACACCATACTTCTTATTCGAGTAAAAAAGGAAATTGAGGCTGAATTAGAAGGAATACAAAAATTAAAACAAGAGTTTACCGCCTTACCCGAAGGCAACCCGGCTTATCTTCTGCGGGCGAAAGGCTCAATCTTCCATGATTTTTATTCCGCGGCAGAACGTGTGTTTACGAAAATTGGTGAAGAATTGAACGGCGGAATACCAAAATCGGAACAGTGGCATAAGGAGCTTCTATTTGATATGACCCTCGATTTAGAAACGGTCCGTCCTCCGGTTATAAGCGTTGAACTTCAGAATAAACTCACTATATTTCTTCGGTTCAGGCACCTTTTTAGAAACATGTATGGCTATGAACTCAAAGCAGAAAAGATCAGCGAGCTTGAAAACCTACTTATTCCAACGGCCGAACAATTTATTTCAGAAATAAAAGGCTTTTGTGCTTGGCTCAGCGAGCAGGCTGATATTATCTGAGGTACTAACCGATTTATCTCCGTATCCGGTTCATATGGGTGTCAAACTAAGCCGTCGAACCCGACAAGGATTGTTGCATATTTCGGCTCTTTTGAAAAATTGTATTGCTGTCTTAAAAAATCATCACAAGTGGTGGAAGGACTGACCGACATAATATTTTTTATTGAAAAGTAATCTTTTTTTTCTTCCAACTCCGGAAACGGTACCGGGGGGATGAGAAAATGGGACGGAACATTGTGGCGATTTCTCCGCCGCTTTGGAAACATGACGAACCCTTCCTGAAAGAACATGTGTTCCTCTTCATATGTTTTGTTTTTATCGATTACTTCTTCGCCGATAATCGGATAGCGCTTTCCGCCGCAGGTTACGCTTTCCGCCGCCGGCTCCGTCGTTTCTTCCGGCTCCTCCACCAGATAGATCGTAGAACAGGGAGGGGGACGAAACCGCTTATCCTTAAGGAACAAAAAAATATGTTCGCGCCGCACAACCTCTCGAATCCCGATATTGACAAGCTTTACGAGCTGGGTCCCTTCGTTTGCAGTCTCCGCCTCCAAGACAACCGGAATATCTTTTTTATCAAACCGCGTCGTTTCAATGACCCCCGGGAGGCTCGAGAGGAATTGCTTGATTTCATCAATAACCGCTTCAGTATGCATATAGTCGTACCTCGGTTTGTTTATTTCA
>CAYWIK010000090.1:3583-7221 GCA_964458315.1 uncultured Spirochaetales bacterium
GTTTATTTCAATCGCCGCGGCAGTGATCCAGAGTCGTTCGAAAGGGCCTAAGACGGTATGGAGCTCCCCTCCGGAAGGCAACGGCAGTTTGGTTTTCGAAATGTTGTCATAGCCCTCTTCCATTCCGGCCCGTCTTAACGGCACTGAAACATCTATCTGCATCGGTGATAAGTTAATAACAGCCAGCGAATGCGCTTCTCCGCATCGGTTGTGAACGAGGGCAACCGGTTTTTCTTGTACCGCCGCCTCACTCGGCACAGAGGGCATGAGCACCTCGGCTTCGCTCCCGCGAAAATGGAGTGCGGGATCGGAATCGACGAGTGCGATTAGGTTATTGATTCCACGCGCCACTTCGGATTCGAAACTTGCCGGGTCCTTTAAAATTCTTTCAATTTTATCATAATCGGATTTTGTTCGCTTGATGTCCCGGAGTTCTCCGCTCTGCTTGTAACGTTCATCATCGTTAGGCAGCGCTAAAAGATCGTTAAAGTAGATCGACTTTACATTCCTGCCCATAAGAGCAAAAGCAAGGGTGTGAAAGGCAAGATAACGCCGAGCTTCCAAATCGGCAGCGCCGACCGTGCCGGTTTGAGATCCTGAAATCCGCTCCAAGGAATCCCGGGTCGAGACACAAAGCTCGTAAGGCTCTCTCCCCTTAAACATTTTGGCAAGAAAAAACTTCACCGCTTTCTCGTTTTCAGGATCCGCCCCGAGCTCCGGCATCACCGTAAGAACATTTTCCTCTTCGAGGAGCTGCTTTTCCAGTATCCAGTATCCTTCAACCGGATCATCTTCGAATAACGTTTGCCGCAATTTTTTTTCATCAATCCCTGTCTCCCGGCAAAAAGCGGTAAGTTCATTGACCGGATACTGCCGTAAGGGGACCGATTTGTATTTGATTTTTCCGCCGTTTTGTTCAACCGTGTCTGCTAAAGCCTGCCGTTCGGTGATGGTAAGAAGGTCCATGCTTCCGCGCACCGATTTCCCGTCGTGGCTCTCCGCTAAGCTGAAACGGATACTCGTTTCCGGCACATCGAACTCATCGATTTTCTTGAAAATCCTGCCAAGAATCTCCGGGTCCTTTCGCAGGAATACCGCCGGCAGGAGGCTTGCGAGATGGAAATCGTACATCATCGGAGGCGGCGACCCTTTGTCCGCCATTTGTGTAAGGACGGAAGTTAAACTGTCGTTCACTTCGAGGTTGGCTACGATTCTCGGCGAAACCGCTTCCATGGAAAGGTAGAGGATTTTCATCAAATTTTTGATCTCCGGAAGTCCGAAACAGCTGGTCTTCCATCGCTTGAAGGCAAAATTTGCGGCATCGAGGCGCAGCATATTCATGTCCATACTCAAATACCACGCAAAATCGTCCGCGAGCATGGTGAGCCCGCGGCAGGTGCTCGTATTAAGGTCGACCTGCACGTGGCTGAAAGTGGTAAGGGCCCGTATTTCCTCACCGAAAAGCTCCTGTTCATAAGCATCGAATGCGGCGCTTATTATAGTCGCGTGCTCGGGCGGGAATCCGCTGTTCTCTAATAGATCCGCTTTTAATTTAATTGTTTCTTTAAAGATATAGGGAACATGCTGAACTTCCTGGGTCTGCGAACGGGTAAATAGCGTGTTCGGATCGATACGTTTATCCTCGAGATATTTCCTGAAATCGATGACAAACCGGTAATCTTCATCGAGGAGCATCTGATCGTTTTGTATTTTGTTGAATAAATAGAGTATCCGGCATACGGAAAGCGGCACCGAAACCGATGTCTTCCCTTCTACTCTTCGTTTCATCTCATCAAACCGCAGTTCTATGGGCATAGACCGATACGGTTCCTGTTTCGGTTTCCGCCGGTAGATGGAAAAGAGCGGAAAGGGCCGGGGCCTGAAGACCTGGGTAAAATCACCGTCGGCAAGCCGGGTCTGGTATTCTTCCTCAGAGAACACAAAAAAAGCCTCTCCCGCTTCATCGTCCCCGTCGAGGTAGGCCTGGAAGACCGGATTTTCAATATCCACATGATTGAGAACGAAATCTGCCATGGAGAAATAGCCCCTCATCAGGCTCTCGAAAAACTCGTTGGACCCGAAAGCTTCATGAATTTTGTTCCGCTTCACCTGAGAGAAGTATCCGTCGTTGAACCTTCCCTCCGCCACGGAGCAGGCGGGGAGCATGTGCATACCCCGGAGGGCGGGGAAATATTCCTTTAAAAAGCGGTCTAAGGTTTCAAGACACTTCTCTCCTTTTTTATAGATGCCGTCGGCATAGGTAATAACCACCGTTTTCTGCTCCACCCGGGAAAGAGGGTCTGCGGGGTCATACCCCAGGTCGAGCTGCTTGACACGCTCACTTTTTTCCACCCAAACTCGTTTAAGCATTTCGAGCCAATACGCGCCGATCCGCTCTGCGAGATTTCCATATTCTTCGGCCGGGTAGGTCCTTTTAAAAATAATTTCTATTTCTGCAAGCTTTTCTTTATGCAGCGGTTCCCATTTCATGCCGATGCTCCTCAATTGTAATTAGGATACCTGCTGCGGCGGTTCTCCGCAACAAAAAAAATAAAAGGAAACCGCACTGGTATTAGACAGAAAGGCCGCGGTAACCTAAGCTGCAACCGGCAGGCTGAAGGTGAACCGAACACCCGCATTCTGCAGTCCCCGGATATTTTCCGCCCATATCCTGCCGCCGTGGGCCTCCACAATCGACTTGCAGATCGCGAGTCCTAATCCCGTCCCGCCCTCCTTCCTGTTCCTCCCTTCGTCCAGACGGTAGAACCGGTCGAAGATAGATTCAAGCTTGTCTTGAGGAATCGACGGGCCGGTGTTTGTAACGGAAATCCGGACCTCGCCGTTCCATTGCCGGAGTTTGACCTCGATGCTTCCTCCTTGAGGAGTATGACGTACAGAATTGGATAAAAGATTTGCAATAACCTGGGTGATCTTACGGGAATCGACGTCGCCGGATAACTCTTCCCGGGTCTGGTTGCCGTCAGGCCGTTGAATATACAAACTGATTCCTTTTTTCTCCATTTCCGGTGCAAACATATCTGCGGCCTGTTCCGCGAGGCCGCTCAAAGAAACCCGTCTTTTTTCAAGAAACAAGGAACCTGCGTCCGCATCGGCAAGCTGCTGCAGTTCTTCCACCAATCCGGCCAGAAGCTTGGTCTCCTCCTGTACGGAAGAAATTGTACTCCGGTCCGGGGAATAGATACCTTCGAGAATCATTTCAAGCTTTCCCTGGATTAAGCTGACCGGAGTCCTGAGTTCGTGGGCGGTGTCCGCAATCATTCTTCTGCGGGATTCAGCGGCCTTTTCGAGGGATTCGGCCATGCTGTTGAACTGATCGGTCAATTCGCCGAGCTCGTCCCGCCGGGTATCGGCGCCCGTCTTCCCGGCCCGGGCCGACAAATCTCCCTGCCCTATCCGTTTGGCTGCAGCATGCAGATTCCATATAGGCGAAGTAATATTGATGACCAGAAAGGTCCCGAGGCCGGCTGCGAGAATGACGACAAGGACCGTGGTGAGAAATACCGAACGGTTTACCGAACGCAGAAATTCACGGTCCGCGGGTTCGAGAACCGGACCGATCATGGAGCCGATATAAAGATACCCGACAATACGGCCGGCGGGACCTTCAGCCCCGCTGC
>CAYWIK010000091.1:0-7169 GCA_964458315.1 uncultured Spirochaetales bacterium
TACAAGTTATTAGGCCGCAGCCGGTTTTTCCGGCTGCGGCTTTCCTTACTTTTAAACGCGGGTCTGCTCTCCTTCCGTCACCGGTAACGAAATCACTGTTTCGCACCCTCTCCCGTCCCGGTTTCTCATCGTCATATTACCGGCATATTTTTTTACAATATTATAAGAAATTGAAAGCCCGAGCCCCATGTTGAGTGAAGGTTTCTGTTTCGTGGTAAAGAAAGGAGCGAAAAGATTATTTATGATATGATTGTCTATACCGGGGCCGTCGTCAATGAAAGTAATAACAACAGAGGCGTGCTTTCCGTTGTTCTTTTTCAACCGGGACTCTACCTTGATGCTGCCTTCGCACGTAATTGCCTCTATTGAATTTTTCAAAATATTAAGGAAAACCTGCTTTAGTTCTGTTTTCGCGGCCCGCACATAGACCGTGGCGGGGTCCGGCTCAAAAGTAAGCATGATATTTTGTTTTTCAGATGATTTTTTAAGAAGCTTTATAATCATCGAAAGAAGATGGTTTATTTCGACAGACTCGAGTTCCTGTTTTTTATTTTCCGAAAACATGAGCAAATTCTCGATGATATCGGATATTGTGTGAATTTCTTCATCTACCTCCTGCTTAATTTCCGTAATACGCTCGTCATCCGGATAGTGCAGCTTCAGATTCTCCATATAATAATTGATAATCTCCAAAGGATTGGTAATCTCATGGGCCACCCCGGCTGCAAGAAGACCAATAGAAGAAAGGTTCTCGGAAAGCGACAGCTGTCTGTTTAGTTTCTCATATTCCGTCACGTCCTCTAAAGCAATAATATTACCGATAAATAATTTTCCGTCAAAAAGAGGTAAAATGCTGATATTATATGAATATTCTCCTTGGTTGGTGGTCATACGGATATTGTAAAAATATTCTTCCTGCTTCTTTATTATGCTGTCTTTTAATAGGGAATAAACAGCGCTGTTATCAGCTCCTATAAGAGTTTTGAGATCTATATCGAGATGCGTAGTATCTTCGATGCCGAAATGATGCTTCGCGGCCTCATTGATCAAACGCACTTTTCTTTTTGTATCAGTTACTAAAAGACAAAAAGGCAGAGTGGTTAATATAGCTTCATTATACTTTAATAATTTATAAAAATCGAAGTCCATATGACTGACACTTTGTTCTTTTATAACCTGGGTATAGGCGAGCCTTATTACATTGATTTTATCGATGTCCTTTACATCCTCGGTAACCAGTATTTTTCCGTCCCGCATTATCGAAACCCTGTCCGCGATCTCGTATATGTCGTCAATTCGGTGTGTAATAAATACAATTGAAGAACCTTTTTTTTTCAAATCACGCAGCATGGGAATCACTTTTTGTAAATGTTTATTAGATAAATGTTCTAAGGTTTCATCAAGAATAAGGATATTCGGTGAATGATATACATGTTTTAAAAACCCTACCATTACGCGGTCCGATAAATTCAGATTCCGGACTATGCTTTCGGGATATAAATCAATGTTGTGACCCTGCAGGAAAGTTGTAACCGATTTTATCTCTTTCTTTCTGTTAAAAAACCGTAAGGGTGAAAAAGATTTATCGATCATAATGTTATTAGCAATAGTAAATTGTTCAAATAACCGGAGGTTTTGACTGACAATTTCTATACCTTTCGTTTTTGCCTCTCGAGTTGAGTAGTTTTTAATTTCTTTTCCCTTAAAAAGCAAACTGCCGTTTGTTAGCTGCTGAAATCCTGCAATGATTCTTGCCAGGGAAGATTTCCCTGCTCCGTGTTCACCTACCAGAGCGAGAATTTCATGGCCCCTGAGACTGAGATTTATTTTCTTGAGAACAGTTAGGTTGCCGAATTTCAGACTTACATTCTTTAGCGTAAATAAATTGCACTTTTTAATTTTATCCATGAATGCCGTACTTCGTCATTTTATTATACAGTGTCCTTCTGCTGATATTAAGCATTTCCGCCGCTTTTGTTTTGTTAAACTTACACTTTTCCAATACTTCAATTATGTTAAACTTTTCACCGTCTTCACGGCGTTTTATCATCTTCGGTATTTGCGAAGCTCCTTTCAGCATATAGTTCGGCAGGTCTATCATATTGATAAACCCGTTTGAACTGATCGTATGGGCATAGTTGATAACATTTCGTAATTCCCGCACATTTCCCGGCCATGAATAATGAAGCAAGAACTCTTCTACCGACGGGTCCAACTGCTTTTCTCCAGTTCCGTTCTGCAGTGCTGTTTCCTTCAGAAAAGCTCTAATAAACAACGTAATATCATCTTTCCGCTCCCGGAGAGGAGGAATATTTATTTGGAACGTATTTAGGCGAAAATAGAGATCATCCCGAAAACTGCCGCTGCTTACCATTTCGTGAATATCTTTGTTGGTGGCCGCAATAAACCGTACATCCACAAGAATGTTTTTATTTCCGCCGAGTCTCCTGACCTCCCGGTTCTGCAGGGTCCTCAAGATTTTAGCCTGAATGGAAAGGGGCATATCTCCTATCTCGTCGAGAAGCAGGGTAGATTTATTAGCCTTTTCAAAAATCCCCATATGATCGGAATCAGCTCCCGTAAATGCCCCCTTGTAATGGCCGAAAAGTTCGTCATCTAATAGAGATTCTGAAAACGCCGCACAGTTGACCTTATAGAGCCCGGAGGCATTCCGTTTCGAATGCATATGCACGTATTCTGCAATAATTTCTTTTCCTGTTCCGCTCTCCCCCGTGATTAAAACCGGGTACTCGGTCTTAGAAAACTTTTTTATTTTCTCGAGCACCCGAAGCATTTCTTCGTTGGCAGTAATAAATGTATTCCGTCCCTGCTTCTGCAGTAATTTACGCAGGTTCTCATTCTCCTCCTTTAAAGCTTCCAGGCTTACCACATTTTCAACCATTTTTAGAAGTTTATCGAAATTGACTGGCTTTTGAATATAATCATACGCGCCGTTTTTTATGGCCTGCACCGCGTTTGAAATAGTGCCGTGCCCGGTAATTACAAACACCGGGACCGCGGGCTTTATTTTTTTCATTTCTCTGAGAACATCGATTCCGTCCTCATTTTCTAACTTTATATCCAGCAAAACGACATCGATATCTTTATTTCGTAGAATCTTGACCCCTTCCCCTCCCGTGGTGGCGTAGTATGCCGAATGCCCTATCATTTCGAAATCTTTTACTATAATTTTGCAGAGTTTTTCGATATCATCAACAATTAGAATCTTATACACCATTGTGAATTCCTGTGTAATCAAGTTTACAATTTGTGAAATAGTTTACAATATTGCACGATGGAAAACAAGGTCTATGCATAAGACCTGAAGAAAAATTTTTAATTTGTTATATATAAAGAAATTATTAACCGAGAAATTTGTTCATTTTAACATTTTGTTGGTATGCTATTTGCAAATAATATATTGAAAAATCGGAGGTGTACTGTGGCCCGAAATTTGTCTGAATCAAAAAAAGGAAAAAAAATAACAATTGAAAACCTGGTCCTCGAAAGCAGTTTCGGTGTCTTTTTAGCTGTAGCCGGGTTCAGTATTATCTTAACGATCTTTACGGACAATTTTTTAAGCGGGAGTAACTTTTTTTCCACCAGCCGCGCGTTTTCTCTATGGATCATGGTCGGGTTCTCGCAGATGATGGCCCTCGTAATCGGTCATATGAATTTGTCTGCAGGTGCTATCGGCGGGCTTGCCGCGGTTATAACAGGATATATGTTCCAAGGGACCGGCATGCCGGTATGGGCCGGTATTCTAATCGGTTTGTTAGTAGGTGCCGCATGCGGCGCTTTCAATGGATTAATAATAACATCAACCGGGATTAATGCGTTTATCATCACTTTAGGCACAACAAGCGTGTTTACCGGATTGAATCTCGGCCTTACCCATAGCCTTCCCTTTCCGACAATTCCGGACGCGATGACTTTTATCGGCCGCGGGAAAGTGTTTGATCTCATTCCTGTTCTTTTCTTCATCATGCTCGGGGCTGCATTACTGCTGGGCTTCCTTTTCAAATATACGGTCTTAGGAAGATGGATCCTGGCAACCGGAGGCAACCGGGAAGCGGCCGTCATGTCCGGTATCAACGTAAAGCGGATAACCTTTCTCGTCCACACCTTGTCAGGCCTTATAGCCGGATTTGCCGGAATACTGTTTGTATGCAGGCTCGGATCCGCCCATCCTACCATCGGACAAAACTGGCTGCTCATGTCATTTGCAGTACCGGTTATAGGAGGGACCGCCCTCATCGGAGGCAGCGTTTCTATTACCGGGGTTGTGTTCGGCGGCATTCTCATGACCCTTATTTCAAACGGACTCGTGCTGTTAGAGGTTGACATCTTCTGGGAGCAGTTTTTTATGGGAACTCTCGTTCTCGTCGCCGTCGGCATCGATCGAATAAGGACGGTATATGTAGAGAAAAAATACGGATAGCAATGCATTCATGCATTCTATATATTTAACCAATTTTTAAGGGGGACAAAATGAAAAGTCTTAAAAGAGTGATTCTGTTGGCGCTTCTCGGCTGTGTTATCGCACTGCCTATTTTTGCCGGCGGAGGAAAGGAAGCGAAAGAAGAAAAGATGAAACTCGCCGTTACCGGCGTGGTCCATCCATATTTTCAACCGATGGAACAGGCTGTAAAAGACTGGAGCAGCGACACCGGTATTGAGGCGGTGTACAGGGCGACCCAGCACTTCGATCAAGAAGAATCAAATGTATTGGTTGAAGGACTTGTTGCAAAAGGTTTCAACGGTTTCGGTATGTGGCCCGGACATCCGGTCTCGGTAAACGCAACGGTCTCAGAGCTCGTTGAGCAAGGCATACCGGTTGCAATGGTAGCCGCTCCCAGTGAACGGCCGACCGAGTCATCCTTTTGTATCGCTACCGACGTTAAAGCATCGGCAATGGAGGCAACGGAAAACGTTATTGAAGCAATGGGAGGCCAAGGAAATCTTGTGAATCTGTTAGGGGCGCTTACCGACCCGAACACGATCCTTCGTAAAGAAGGTGTGGAGGAAGTAGCAGCAAAATACCCCGCAGTAGAAATCGTTGCGGAGATCGGAGACATCGATGCCTTGGAAGCAGCCACGTCAAAAATCGACGCATTGTTGGGCGCGCGGGAAGATGAAATCGACGGGATGGTGGCCACGGCGTATGTTCCCACAGTAGTAGCAGCGGAAGCGCTTACCCAAATTGGGGACAAGAGAATTAAATTCGTCGGAATCGACGATGACCCGAAAGTGCTGCAGGCGATCCGTGACGGATTTGTTACCGGGACCATGTCTCAGGCGCCGTACGCGCAAGCCTATGTCGCCCTGGAAGGAATTCGGCTGTTAAAGAGCGGTTATAAGATGAAAGAAGGGGTTTGGTTTATCGACTCAGGTTCTTTCCTCATCAACGAAGAAAATGTCGATACCTACAAAGAGATTATCCAGAAAAATGCAAAGGACATGCAGGAAAACTTTGCCGATAAATACCTGGAAAAGGCGGAATAATTTAAGGAACCGTGTTAGGCCCCGGGAAATAGTACCGGGGCCTTATAACTTGTGTAGGACAAGAAGGAAATCATCCCGATGCTCAGCATTCAGAATGTCAGTAAAACCTTCCCGGGTGTAAAAGCATTAGACGATATCTCGGTAGAAATGCACCCCGGTGAGATTCATGCTCTACTCGGTGAAAACGGGGCAGGTAAGAGTACCTTGATAAAAATAATTTCCGGG
The DNA here is from genome assembly GCA_964458315.1 of uncultured Spirochaetales bacterium. Classification (GTDB taxonomy): domain Bacteria; phylum Spirochaetota; class Spirochaetia; order SPDA01; family CAZSGZ01; genus CAYWIK01. Next base: position 5,731 of record CAYWIK010000091.1, read on the forward strand.
CTGTATAAACCGGATATCGGCAGTACAATTATTTTTGACGGTGAACAATACTCTCCCAATAACACATATGACGCAATTTCCAAGGGTATCCATACGGTATATCAGCATCTTTCGGCAATTCCCCAGGCGAGTGTTGCCGAAAACATCATGCTCGATAAACTCAGGAAAATCAGTAAAAAGGGAGTCATCAAATGGAAAGATGTCAATGCGAAGGCTACAGAATTCATCAAGCTTGTAGGGCTGAATCTCGATCCTACGAAAAAAATAAGTGAATTGAGCATCGCCCAGCGGCAGCTCATAGAAATAGCAAAAGCTGTAGCATCTGAAAATAAAATCCTTCTTTTAGATGAGCCTACCGCCTCTCTCACGGAAAGTGAAACAAAGCACCTTTTTACAATAACGGAAAAATTAAAAAGCCAGGGAGTTTTAATTGTTTTCGTTTCACACGTTTTAGAAGAAGTGCTTGAAATTTCAGATAAAATAACCGTATTACGAGACGGGGCGTGTGTAATTACCGATCACCGTGACAACTTAGATCAAAATAAAATAATAAACCACATGATCGGCCGTAACATCAGGGACAAGAAATACAACAAAGCTGAAATTGATCCTGCCAAGAAAATAATGGAAGTCCGCGGCCTTACTCTCGAGAAGAAGGCATACGATATCAATTTTACCCTGTATGAAGGAGAAATTCTCGGTTTTTACGGGTTAGTCGGCTCCGGTAGGTCTGAATTGGCTAAAATACTGATCGGTTACGACAAAGCGGAAACCGGGGAAGTCCTTGTGCGTGGCAAAAATGCAAAAATACATTCCATACGGCAGGCGCTGGAAAAATATAAACTCGGGTATGTTTCCGAAGACAGAAGAAAAGACGGGTTGATTCTTTCCGCAAGCGTACGAACGAATATTACCATAACCGTTTGGAAACAGATCGCAAAATTATTCGGTGTCGTGACCAAAACCTCGGAGGATGAAATTACCGAAAAACAGGTAAAAGGGCTGAATATAAAAACGACCGGGTTTAATCAAAAAGTAAATAAATTGAGCGGAGGAAATCAGCAGAAGGTTAACTTCGGCAAGTGGCTTGCCGCCCGGACAGAAATTCTCATTATTGATGAACCGACAGTAGGAGTCGACGTAGGGGCGAAAGAATATTTTGAAGAACTGATCATTAACCTTTCGGCTAACAACAAATCGATAATCCTTATTTCTTCCGATATGCCGGAAATAATAAGGCTGGCGCACCGTATACTGATTTTTTCAGGAAATAGAATTGTCGGGGAAATCGATAATTCCGAGAGCAACTATGAAAAAAATAGTAAAAAAATCAGCGAGTATATTTCCGAGTTCAATGTTATAGATAACGAGGCAATGTAATTATATGATAATCGACGCGCATATGCATCTCTGGGATAAGGTCGACGGGAGGCTCGGAG
>CAYWIK010000092.1:0-7004 GCA_964458315.1 uncultured Spirochaetales bacterium
ATCCTGGATTCCGGAGGAATGACGTTCTCCACCCCCGACGGCATGAATAGTACAATAGAATCTCCGCCTGTTGCGCGGAATCCCTTATTCTCTCCCTCGCCCGATACCCGTGTTGTTCCGGGTGAGAGGATAAAGGTAAACTTAAGCGGTGTATGCGGCGAGTGGAGATTACCGACGAACTGTTCTTCGCCGCTAACAAAATCAGTGTTCAAAAACCCGAGCCCATTGTGCAGACGCAACGAGCTAACTTTCCCCCTCCCAAGCTCTCGCGGCAGATGCATAGATTGCTCTGATTCGTCCGAGTCCAGCATCGATATTTTCCCCAACGGAGTTTCGGGCGCCAGAAGGGTAATATCGGTTCTTAACGGTGTATCGGACCTACTCATACTGCTATCAGCATACCAGATTTTCTCGCCAAAGAAAATTCTTTTTCCATCAAAAAGAATGCCGGAACCGTCATTTTTTTCCATCGGGAGGCGCTACTATATCATAGAGAAGTTCATTCTATCAAACTTCATCGTAAAGAAATTTTTTATCAGGAGGAGCCAGAAATGAGAAAAAAAAATATGTGCATGCTGTGCATGCATAGCGGGACCCTTTTAGCGGTAGTTCTTCCAGCCCTTTTTCTTATACTAGCGTCGTGCGACGGTTTAGGAGGCGGGCAAGACGGGGAGTTATTAGTCGGTACGGGGGGCTTCACAACCATCCAGAACGCGATTGACACTTCCGCGGACGGCGATACCATCATCGTGCTCCCGGGAACGTACAGCGAAAATCTTCAAATAGACGGAAAGAACGTCACCCTGCGGAGCGCGACCCGGCAGGAGCTCGAAGACTTGGACTTTACCTTCCCCGGTGATCCGGAAGATTTCGACATCGTCGCCAATACGATCATAGAAGGCGGAGGAAGCGGAGCGGTAGTCAGTGTCAAAGGCGAAAGCGATTCCCAGATCCTGCGGTTTACCATCCAAAAGGGCACAAACGGCATCGCCGTGCTTCAGAGCTCCCGGACGGTTATCACGGGAAATGTCATCAAGGACAACACCGACGGCGGCATCTATCTGTATACAAGAAACGTGGAGGAAACGCCTTCCCGCGGCACCATAACGGAAAACACCATCACCAATAACACCAGCTCCGTGGGCGGGGGGATCATGCTCTCCTACCTCGCGGAAGCGACGATCGAAAAGAACACGATATCCGGCAACACGGCGACCGACACAAACCACGGCGGCGGGGGCATCGGCCTTTACTATATGAGCAGCACATCTGTGACCGTCAAGAACAATACGATTTCGGAAAATACCGCCTACAGGTACGGCGGCGGGATTTATGTAGATGATAATTCAGGTGAGTCCACAGTCCTCATTACCGGGAACTCCATCTCGAACAACAGTGCGGCGGGGACGGTACATTCCCAAATGGCCGGAGGAGGTGTATATGTAGACGGGGACATAGGCAGCTGTACCGTTTACACCAACACTTTCGACACGAACCACGCAGGATGGCGGGGCGGAGGGATGTATTTTACCGCAGGACAGGTGTTCGGCGAGGACACCACCGCGATAACGGCGGCCAACTATACCGACCACAACACCTTTACCGAAAACACCGCCGATGATGCGGGTAACGATATCTATATAAAAGAATAATTATATCAATGCCGCAGAAAAGACTTTACCGCAAGTTTACCTTGCCATTATTTTAGGTCCGGAGCAGATATGAATTATTTCTCATTTACGCGGGACCGGAAGGAAAGGATTTCCGGCCTGCCGGAGGAGGTGGCCAGATCTGTCGAGTAAAAATGTAGGTTTGGAGAGGAATAAAATAAAAATTTGTAGTATATTATTCCGGAAACGATGAACTATCAGTTTATATCCTATCTCTGGTTTACCATTTTTTCCGCGGTCATCAGCATCGGCTTGGCCGTGCATGCGGGAAGAAAGCGGAGAACACCTGGGGCCCTCCCCTTTTTTATTGCTATGCTGCTCGTTATTCTCTGGATCATTGCCCAGGGATTGGAATTTTCAAGCCTGAAGCTCTCGACCAAACTGTTTTGGGCGAACATCCAATACATTTCCATCACCTCCACTCCCGCTTTATATTTTATCCTTGTTCTCCGTTTCACCGGCAGAAATGACTGGCTGAGTAAACGATGGCTCCGTTCAATATTGATTACCGTACCGCTCATTTTTCACATCCTGTTGTGGACCAACAGGTATCATGAGTTAATCCGCAGGAACATTTATCTGGACACCGGCGGACCTTTTCCTATGGTAGCCAAAAATTTCGGTCCTCTTTTCTGGGTATTCGCCTTCTACCAATTCATCCTTATCATCATTTCACTGACCCTTCTTGCGGTTTCCTTCCGACAGAAAGGAAAATTATACAGAGGACAGAGGATATTTCTCTTCGCGGGGCTTTTACTGCCGGTAAGCACAACAGTCCTTCATATTTCCGGCATTGCACCCTTTTCCTTCGATCTCACTCCTCCCATGTTCGGTTTTGCCGGCTTGCTGATTTCCTACGGCATCTTCCGGTACCGTCTATTCGAGGTGGTTCCTGTAGCGCGGTCTTTCATTTTTGAAGAAATGAATACAGCCGTGATCGTGATGGACAAAGGCGGCAGGACAGCAGACGTAAACCCTGCAGCGCTGTCCATGCTCGGCCTCGATTCGAAAGAAGTCATCGGAGCACCTGCCGAAAAACTGTTCAAAGAGTATCCCGAACTGCTCGACTTTTACAACGACGGTAATGAATCAGTCATTGAACTCGTAATACCGGGAGATGAGACACCCCGATCTTATGAAGTTACCCTCACCGCACTGTCAGACCCCCACGGGAACCAACTCGGCATGCTTGTAATGGCGTACGATATTACGGACCGGAAAAGTGCGGAAGAATTGATACGCCATATGGCGTTTCATGACAGCCTTACCGGCCTTCCGAACCGGAAGTTCTTCCAGGAACTGTTTCTTAAAGAAATGGACCGCGCGGAGAGGAACAACGAAAACGTAGTACTTGCGTTCATCGACTTAGACGGTTTTAAACGAGTTAATGACAGATTTGGACACGATGCCGGAGACCGGTTTCTCTGCGAAGTGGCGGTTCGGCTTAAAAAATCGGTCCGAAAATCGGACATAACCGCCCGGTTCGGGGGCGATGAGTTCGTCCTTATCCTTTCGGGTCTCGAGAAAGATACCGACATTGAGTTTATCGCCGAAAAGATTTTTCACTCTTTCGAGAGTCCGGTGAATATCGACGGACAAGCACTGCCTATTCAGGCAAGTTTAGGCATAAGCGTGTATCCCCGGGACGGAAAAAACCTTGAAACTCTGTTGAAAAAGGCCGATGCTGCCATGTATACGGCAAAACAGAAGGGGAAGAACACCTATCAGATTTACTCTTAAGCCAATAGTTTGACCGTTAAAGACAATCGATTATGCATCGTCTCCCCAGGCAGAAAAACTATCTAACTCTTTCCGTTCGAATCTTCCTGACAACCCGGCAAATCCGTAGTATTTTATTCATATATAGACAAAAACGGGGGTGCAAATGAGAAGGTATGGTATAGTAGCGCTTTTTTTTGGGCTTTTTCTTTTTGCGGCAGTTACCGGAGTGTGGGCCGGCGGGAAGGCTGAAGAATCGAGCGACTATGGGAAATATGCCGCTGCAGCAGGCTTAGTGCTTCCGCCCGAGCAGGTCAATATCGAATCGATCGTCGCATCGTTGGAATACTATTACCCCTATCCCGAAAAACCGGTAGGCGCCCAGCTCTTTGCCGGCAACCGGCAGATATCCGCTACAGGACAGACCGAGCTCCTCCACATCGGTATTCAGGGGCAGGCAATACCCTTCGAGGACCTAATCCCTATGGATTTGATCCTCGTCGTCGATACAGGCGGCACGATGGCCGGGGAGGACAAAATAGGCTGGGTGAAAGAATCGCTCCTTACCCTGACCGAAGAGGTACGGAAGGTTGACCGGCTGGCGATCATCGCTGCCGGAGAAAAGCCTGCCCTTCTCTTTCCCCTGCAGCCTGCCGGTACCGCCGTGGGCGGAAAAAACGTCTCCTCGATTATTTCCGGACTCGTGGCCGGCGATGATTCGGACTCCGGTACCGCTGCCGATCTCGGCGCTGCCGTTGATTTTGCATTCAATATCGCAATCTCCGAAAGCCCCGGCGGAGATACCCGGGACCGCTCCCCACGCATCATCCTGCTCTCCGACGGCAGGACGCTTACCGAGGAGACCGTCAACCGGGCGGCCGAAAGGACGAACGAAACCGGCATCGCAGTCACCACCGTGGGTTACGGAGTGGACTACAACCTCGAGGTAATGCGGGAACTGGGCCTCGAGACCGGCGGAACAGCCCGGTTCATAACCGGGAGGGAGGACATTCAGGAGCATTTTTCGGACGAGCTTGACCGGATGGTGTATCCTGTCGCTTTCGACGTAGAGCTCGAGCTTACCCTCGCCTCCGGACTGCGGGTAGTAAAATCATGGGGGTACGAACATGAAATATCCTCAGACAGCCTGCGTTTTTCAATAGACACGCTCCACAACCGCGATTACGAAACCGTGCTTGCGGAAGTACGGATACCGTCGGCAAACTACACCGGCCGCCGCCTTATAGCAACTCTTTCGGGCACCTACCGCGGCCGCGGAGGTCGAAAATCTTCCATAGATCCGGTTGAACTGCACGTTACGTTCATCGAAGATTCTTCCGGCGTCATCGGGTATTCCGATCCGGTGGTGCTTCGGTCGGGAAGCGCCCTTCACTACGCACAAACACTCAAAGAAATCGGAAGCGCCTACCACGGGACCGAAACAAAGAACAGGGAGTTTCTTCAAGGTCTGATCGACACCGCCCGGGAAACCCGAAATCAGCTGGAAAACGCAAGGATGCGCCTGCAGGACACGGTGTTCGACGACTTCATCAACCTCCTCGATAACTACATCGCTACCCTCGGGAATGATGCCGGTTTATCGGAAAGGGAGGTCGAGGCGGTACGGAACTCTATCGAAATAGTTCCCGAAGAATCGGACAAAGGGCTGACCGAACAGATCAAACCCCTGGTTCAGGAGATTGGAGCGGCGCTTGCCGAGCAGGAGGGGACTAAACGGCTTGCCACGGAGGGATTCTACTTCCGGCAGAGCGCCGAGAGTGATTTTTCGATGCTTCTCGAACAGACAACCTCCCTCACTCTCCTTTCCGCCGGGGACATACAGATCGTTCCGCCCGAACAGGCCGGCTACAGCCTCCGGGGAAGAATTGTCGAAATGGGAAAAACGGTGATCGTTTTTGCCGAACTCTCGGAAAAAGTTTCGGACAGGGTCTTGAGCGTCTCCCAGGTGATCCTTCAGAAGAATGATGAAATTATCGCATTGCTCGATACCGTCCCGCCTCCCGCCGCGGCGGCACCTGCGGAAAATGACAGGGAGAGCATGCAGCCTGAACTCGAAGTCGTCGATTTACAGCCGATATTCCCGAGCAGGCTTCCTCTCTACGAAAAGGACCCCTTTGGTGTGGTGAAAATCGAAAATCCTTTTGACCAAGAAATGACCGATGTGAGGGTCACTTTTTTTGCCGGCCGGGTCATGGACCGGCCCGTGCTTGCCCAATCGGCGGAGACGATTCTGCCCGATCATCACATCGCTTCATTCCTTCTGGCCCTTTTCAGCCCGGATATCCTCGAGCTTCGCGACCGTCTCAGGGTGAGCGGGGACATCGAAATGCGCTATAAGTTAGGCGACGAAGCCCGCCGGGCGAATGTCTACACGACCTTGGTTGTTGAAAACAGAAACGCTCTGACTTGGGACGATGACAGAAGCGTTGCAGGCTTCGTCACACCGCGGGACCCGGAAATTCTTCGTATAGCCCGTAACATCGTCAACGCCGCGTCCGCGGTCGATACCGGGGAAGTCGATGAAAGTTTTGCCCGGGCCGTTGCGGTGTACGAAGCGGTAAGGGCCTACGGCATCACCTACGTCGTAGATCCGGAGACCCCCTTCGAACAGGTGTCCCGGCAGGCAGGGATGATCGACTTTATCCAGTTTCCGAAGGAGACCCTCCAGTACCGTTCAGGCGACTGCGACGATCTTTCGGTGCTGCACGCCGCCCTTCTCGAGTCTGTAGGGATCGAATCCGCTTTTATTACAATCCCGGGGCACATATATCTAGCCTTTGCTATGGAGCGGCCGTCTTCCACGGTCCTGGAGATGTTTACCAACCGGGATGCCTTCATTCTGCACGAATCGAAACTCTGGGTGCCTCTTGAACTTACCAACCGGGAAGAAAACTTTTTTGACGCCTGGAGTACCGGCTCTCGGAATTGGCGGAAGTTTTGGGAAGAAGGATCAGCGGAATTGATTCCCACTCGGACCGCATGGCAGGCATTCCCTCCGGTGAGCGCTCCGGTGCGGGACCGGCCGTTGGGCTTTCCGGGGGATGAACAAGTACAGGCAGTTTTCGAAAAACAGTTTTCTCTGATTGCCGCCAAGGAGCTCCGGAGGCATGAAGAAAGGCTTAAAGCGCGGCTCGGCGGCACAGCCCGCGCCGCTGAAGCCGAAAAGGCGCGGCTCGATAACTCCCTCGGGGTGGTTTACGCAAGGTTCGGAAAATACAAAAAGGCGGAGGAAGCCTTCAACCGGGCAATAACCGCAGCGGACATGCCGGAAGCCCGTTTAAACCTTGCGCATCTCAAACTGCTGACCCGCCAATACGACGATGCAATCGGTATCTACGAAAAGATGCTTAAAGAAGCGCCGGAAAGCACCAAGCTTCTGAAAGGGCTTGTCGCGGCATACCGCCTCGCCGGGCGGGATAAACAGGCGGCTGCATACAGTAAGCGGCTTGCCGCCCTCGATACGGATCCTGTTTCAGAGACAGCCCCGGAACAGCAGGGAAGGGCCTCCCGGATGGGAGCTGCGGCCCTCGGGATCGAGTGGGAGGAGTCCGGGGAGTAGACCGCTATTTATAGGTCACCGTAAGCACCGGCGGG
>CAYWIK010000093.1:0-7001 GCA_964458315.1 uncultured Spirochaetales bacterium
AAGGGAATACGGTTTATCGCCGCCTTCCAAGTCATCCAGGTCGCAAGGGCCCGTACTTCGTCGATGTCTACACTCGGGTGGTATCGAAGACCGCCTTTATAGGGGCCGTTTATATTATTATGCTGTACCCTATACCCGGTAAAAATCTGGACCTTTCCGCTGTCCATAATCACCGGAAAATGAACGATGATTTCGTTGTTGGTAACGGATAGGATGCGGGCGATGTTCGGCTCCAGTTCCATGAGTCCGGCGGCCTTTTCAAATTGAAAGCCGACATTCTCATATAACGATTTCTTTTTCATTGTATCTATTAGCATATTTTTTACCTCCATTTTTTATGTTCTTATCGATATTCTTCACAATGCCATATTCCGCCTTCGGAATGGGCATGTACACAGTGAAAACGGTTCTCACAATTTGCACACAATCCCAGGCTCAAATCCGGCTGTGTTTCATGCATCGATCTGTTATTGACAGATTTTTTTTGTGCTTTGGTTCCTTCCGCGGTTCCAAACTCCTCGCAAAAAACGATTGGATACTTTCGGTCCTTGTAATACATGCAAGTACGGCGATGGATGCAGGTTTGGCATATCGATTCTGTTGTCTGCTCACTCACGTCATACTGGATTCTTGGTACAGAATCTGATTCTTTTGGTCTTTCTAATACTGCGTGCTTCATATGCATGCCTCCTTGCACATCTATAAGCAAGTTACGTGCCAGGTTGTTTTATTATCCGCGGGAATGAGAGAATTATAATTCTTTATTGCACAAGGAAATATTTAAGGAGCGTCGGGCAGCCCCGAATTATTGGACCGGATGGGCAAAACGGAGCCGGAGAAAAAAGTACCGCCGGGGAAAAACTCCCCGGTTTAGCTCTCTTGTTCACCTTCGACTGATTTAAGCTTCTCCCGGAGAGTCTTTCTGTCAATTCCTAAGATTTCCGCCGCCTGTGTTTTATTTCCGCCGGTGTGCCGCAGGACCCGTTCGATATGTTCCGCTTCGATACGGGCTAAGCTTTTTTCCGTGTTTTCACTGCTTTCGATGCAATACCGCATCGCCTGCGGAAGGTCGGTGACTTCTATGGTACCGGAGGTGTTCATGACCACCAACCGCTGCATAATATTTTCGAGCTCCCGCACATTACCGGGCCAATTGTAACATTGCAGAGCTTCCAAGGCCTTATCCGCAATAGTAATACCCTTTTCTCCATAATTTTCGGAGTATTTTTTTACAAAATGCGACGCCAGCAGCGGAATATCCTCTGTTCTTTTTCTCAAGGGGGGGGCATCAATGCTCAGCACGTTGAGGCGGTAGTAGAGATCTTCCCGGAACAAATTGTTTTTGATGAGTATGAGGAGATCCTTGTTCGTGGCCGCAATGATACGGACATCGATTTTATATGGTTTCGATGAGCCTACCATGAATATCTCTTTTTCCTGGAGCACCCTGAGCAGTTTTATCTGCATGGAGAGAGAGGTTTCGCTTATTTCATCGAGAAAAATCGTGCCTTGGTCTGCAGTTTGGAAAAACCCGGCCCTGGATTTGTCCGCGCCGGTGAACGCGCCGCGGACATAGCCGAACAATTCGCTTTCTAAAAGGGTCTCCGGTATCGCTCCGCAGTTGATGGTTACGAACGGGGCCTGCGACCGAGGGCTTTTATAATGAATTGCCCGGGCAATTAATTCTTTTCCCGTACCGCTTTCTCCGGTAATAAGGACTGTCGCAGAGGACCTTGCTACTTTCATCACTGTACGGGTCACTCTTTCCATTTCGGGAGAACGCCACACCAGGCCCGGCAATTCACGAAGCGCATCTTCCCGGCTGCCCAGGGATGCAGTACGCTTGAGTTCAATTTTTTCGACAATTTTTTTTATTGACTGGAGTAATTCTTCTTCAGTAAAGGGCTTTGCCAAATATTCTTCCGCGCCGGTTTTTACCGCTTCCACGGCCCCTTCCACCGTTGCGTACCCGGTCATCATCATCACTTCCAAGGATTCGAAATTTTCCCGGATGTGCCTGATAAAATCAAGGCCGTTTACCTTCGGCATTTTCCAGTCGGTTAGTACAATATCCACCGGTTCGGTTTTGAGAATCGACAACCCCTGATCTACATTGACGGCCGTGATGACCTGATAGTCTTTTTTGGAGAGAATGCGCTCTACAATTTCAAGAGTGTCCTCGGCATCGTCTACAACGAGGATTCGAATATCCTTAGGGTCCGTTTTCACGTGTATTCCTGTTTCACATTTTTCTCGATCGGAAGAGAAACGGTAAAAATTGTTCCTTCCCCCTTACGGCTGTCGACATTAATCTTACCGTTATAGGTATTAATGATTCCGTGTACGACAGCAAGTCCAAGGCCGGTTCCTTCTCCGATGTCCTTTGTGGTAAAAAAAGGAAGAAAAATTTTTTCAAGGTCATCCGGTTCTATGCCTGTTCCCGTGTCCCGGACACGGATCAAAATATTGCCTTCCGATAATTGCGTTTCAATGGTCAGGTTCCCTCCGCCGGGCATTGCTTGAATAGCGTTTACAACCAGGTTTACCATGATTTGGTTCATATGGGAAGGGTCCACCCATATGTCCGGAATACCTTCGGCGAGCTTTATGCTCAACCGTATTCCTTCTTTTTCACAACGGGACTCAAAAAAATAGAGCCCGTCGGTAATGACCTCGTTGATATTCACTATATCGCGTTTCGACTCGACTTGGCGGCCGAAAATGAGAAGCTTCTTGACGATTTCCCGTGCATGTTTTGAAGCGTCGATTATTTTAGTCAGGTCCCGCATAGTCTTTTCAGGCAGCTCCGTTTCGTTTTTCGCCAGCTCGGCGAATCCGAGAATGCTGCCGAGGGGTTCGTTCAGTTCATGGGCGACTCCGGCTGCAAGCTGGCCGATCGTTGCAAGCCGGTCCGTGTGCCGCAGCTGGTTTTCGAGCGTTCTTTTGTCTTCTTCCGCCTTGATGTCTTCGATGATGATTGAAAACTGCTTAGCGATATTGTCAAGCAGATTCTGCTCTTCCTGCAGAAACGGTTCTTCTTCAAAATCTTCTTTTTTGGTTTTATAGAGCACCTCGATATGCCCCCTGGCTTCTCCCCCTACATAGATATCGCTTCGTAGAGAATATTCACTGTCTTCGACCTGGCCGACTGAATAGCAGTTTTCGTCGAGACATACCCTGGCCAGAGCAACATCTTCATACTGAAAAGCATGAGGGATTATTTTAATACTCGAATAAAGAATTGAATTTAAATCCATGGGATATTTGTGGATGATTTTAGAAATTTCATAGAGGCAGGAGAGTTCTTTAATCCGCTCTTTCAACGCGGCGTGGGTGTTGCGGTACAAAATTGCGATACCGATTAGTTCGACCAGGAACTTGTAGGTTTCCAGTTCATCAGGAAGCTGTTCGGCGGTCTTCGTTTTCTCAACCAGGTTTTTGCCGTGCTCAGGATCTTCAAAGGCGACAAAACCGCTCTGCGTTGAATCGATGGTAAAGGGAATGGTCAAAAGCCGGCGTCCTTTGACGGTAATCCCGTCTGCGCTTTTTTCGGTCCCGCTCCCGTAGGTCTCGAGCCAGTGAGTCCGGTAGAGAGTCTTGATCTTTTCATCGTGCAGTACGAAAAAATCGAAATCCTTCCCTTTATTTTCCGCTCTCCAGACATACCGGTACGGCCCGTCCTGTACATAAATGTCTATCAGGCTGCTTCTGGAATATCTGAGGAGAAGACCGGCGGTCTTCCTTTTAAATTCGAACCTCGAGAGGCCTTCCCTCGCCTGAGCGAGGATCTCGAGACCTAAACGGAATGCTTTTTTTTCCGAAGTTTTTACATCATTCATTTATCCCCTTCCCGCCGCAAAATCCGTTGCTGACAGAAGTCCATAGGCGGTTTCCGCAGCCCTGATACCTTTGACGATCGCCCGCGCCATGAGGTCGGCGGCTAATGCTCCCAGGGTCGTGACATCGGTTTCCACTTCCCCGGTCCCGGAGCAGAAAATTGTGTCCCCGTCGTACATGGTATGAATCGGATTGATTGCTCGCGCGAAACCGTCGTGGGCCATCATGGCGATTTTTGTAGCCTGTGCCTGGGTGAGCCTCGCATTGGTGGCAATTACCCCGAGGGTTGTGTTGCCGCCTTCAAAGACAGGGCTGCTTTCTCTGTGAGCTTTCGAAATGAGCTTTATTGTATCCGCGAATCCTTTTTTGTCCGGTGTCAGGGCGCCTGCTATAATATTGCCGGTTTGCGGATCGATTACATCTCCGAAACAGTTGACCGCCACCAGGGCCCCTACGACCAAATCGTTAAGGATGATGCTTGCGGTTCCGAGTCCCCCCTTCATCGCGTATTCGGCGCCCGCCGCGACTCCTACATAACTACCGGTGCCTGCTCCGACGTTCCCCTGTTCCAGGTTGGGGCTTACAGCCTTCCTGCATGCCTCATATCCCATCGCCTTGTCCGGGCGTATATCCTTTCGCCCGACCTTCAGATCGAACAGCACGGCGCTCGGTACAATGGGTACGACGGTTACATCTACAGGGAACCCGATCCCCTGTTCTTCTAAATACTGCATTACCCCGCCTGCACCGTCGAGACCGAAGGCGCTTCCCCCGCCAAGAAATACGGCGTGGGCCTCCTGTGCCGCGTTTACCGGGTCCATGGCGCTGATTTCTCTGGTGCCGGGTCCGCCTCCCCGTACGTCTACGCCGGTGACCGCTCCGTTTCCGAGGAGAACCACGGTGCAGCCGGTGGCAGCCTCACGGTTTTGAACATGTCCGACTTTAATGCCGGGTACATCCGTTATTGAATCATTCATGTTAAGCCTCCAGCTGTGAACGGACAATCCGTTCGGTGTCCATTGCAATCATCAATTCTTCATTTGTCGGGACGGTGAAGATCTTAACCGGTGACCCGTCCCGGGACAGTACTGCTTCCTCACGGGTCTCGCGGTTTTTTTCAGGATCGATCCGGGCCCCGATTATCTCCAATCCCGCACAAACCCGCTGTCGTATTCTCCACGCGTTTTCCCCGATCCCGGCGGTAAAAATGACCGCGTCGATCCGTCCGCCGAGGTTCGTCGCCATTCCCGCGATGCACTTCCTCACGAGATGGGCGTACACATCGAGGGCGAGAGCGGCCTGCCGGCTGCCTTGTTCCGCGGCGGCTTGAATGTCCCGCGCATCGTTTGAAATGCCGCTCATCCCGAAGAGCCCGGATTTTTTATATACCATGTCCCGGATATCGGAGACCGACATTCCCTCGTTTTCCATAAGATAGAGAAGGATATCGGGGTCGAGGTCGCCCGCCCGGGTGCCCATGGGAATACCGCCGCTGGTGCCGAATCCGAGGGAGGTGTCCACCGATTTGCCCTCCCTGACGGCGGTGATCGAACCGCCGTTCCCGAGGTGACAGGAGATGAAGTTGCACTCCTCCGGCGGTTTGCCGAGCAGTTCCGCGCACCGCAGGGTAACATATTTGTGCGAGGTACCGTGGTATCCGTACCGGCGGATTCCGCTATTCTCATAATACGTATAGGGTATGGGAAAAAGGCAGGACTCCTCGGGCAGGGTCGCGTGAAACGCCGTGTCGAATACTCCTACATGAGGAATGCCGGGAAAGAGCTCTTTCGCAGCTTCATAGCCCATCAATGTAGGCGGATTGTGCAGCGGCGCCAGCTTGTCGTATCGGTGGATTTTTTTTACCACCTCTTCGTTCATGAGCACCGCGTCGTTTATTTCTGTCCCCCCGTGGACCATTCGGTGACCGATAGCGGAAACCTCTTCAATCGATTGCAGCACGCCGTTTTCAGGGTGCATAAGGGCTTTGCGGATCAACTCGACCCCCGCTTTATGTCTCGGAATCGGCACGTTCCTGCTTTCTTCGGGACGGTTTGCCTTTTCAAAATGAAACGCACCCTCTTCGAGGCCGATACGTTCCGCAAGCCCTCTGCAGACGACCGTTTTTGTTTCCATCGAAATCAGCTGGAATTTGATAGAAGAACTTCCGCTGTTAAGCACGAGTATTTTCACAAAATGTCCTCACTTGCAGGCATGGCCACAGCCGCCAATAAAGAATACGTTGTTCCATAGGTGATGTCAACTCGTCCGGGCGCTCTTTGCTTTGCCACGGACGGCGGCGGGGTTGTACAAAGGGGGAAATTCTCATATTCTTTTTCCAAAATATATCAAAATAAGAGGGAGACACAGATGAGTTCACATCCTGAAGAAAAGAAAAAACTGCTGGTTGCAGACCTCTGGAAAATGAAGGAAGAAGGAAAAAAGATAACAATGATCACCGCCTATACCTATCCGGAAGGACTGGTTGTAGACGAAGCGGGAATCGATATTATTTTAGTCGGCGACAGTCTCGGAATGGTTGAGCTTGGATATGAAGATACCGTGCCGGTCACCATGGAGGAGATGGTCCATCACACAAAAGCGGTGATGCGGGGAGTGAAGCGGGCCCACGTGGTAGGCGACATGCCTTTCATGTCCTACAACATCTCGATCGAACAGGCGGTCACCAATGCCGGCCGGCTCTATAAGGACGGCGGTTCCGATTCCATCAAGTTCGAAGGCGGCCTGGACTTTGCCCCGGTTTGCGAGGCGATCCACAAGGCGGGCATTCCCGTATTCGGACACATCGGTCTCACGCCTCAGACCGCGGCGATGCTCGGCGGCTTCAAGGTCCAGGGGAAGTCGATCGATGCGGCAAAGTCGGTGGTGGATGACGCACTGGCGTTGGAGGACGCCGGCGCCTTCGCTCTCATCCTCGAGGCGATCCCTCAGCAGCTTGCGAAAATCATCACCGAAAAGGTGAAAATCCCGACCGTCGGCATCGGCGGCGGCGCCTACTGCGACGGCCAGGTCCTGGTGTTCCACGATATGCTCGGCCTTTTCAAACGGTTTACGCCGAAGTTTGTAAAAAAATACGCCGAACTCTACGACCGGGAAGTGAAGGCCGTGGGCGAGTTCGTCAAGGACGTCCGGGAAGGCGCCTTCCC
>CAYWIK010000094.1:0-6986 GCA_964458315.1 uncultured Spirochaetales bacterium
GAAGAACTGGTAAGCAAATACGCGGATTATCTGGGTCTTGCAGAAAAAACATAAAAAAGAGATCAAAGAATTTGAAAAAAACACCCCCGTTCCCTGGAATTGTTCGAGAAGGAAACGGCGCTCATTTCACTGATGTCGATGGAAATCACTTTTTAGATTTCTGCTTAGGGGACACCGGCGCAATGGCCGGGCATGCGCCCGAAGCAGCAGTAGAAGCAATAGCAAAGCAGACGGCTAGTGTGCTGTCCGTCGGACAATGATTATCCTCGAATAGAACGAACTAAAAAGCACAAATTCTTCGATATTGTCGGGCACAATAAATCTACTTTTATAATTTTATTGAAAGAAAATCATTACCCGCATACTTCCTTTACCGCTTCCTCAAAGGCGTTTAGAGCAAAATCCGCGTCTTCGTCTGTATGGGAAGCGGAGATGAACCACGGCTCCCTGGAATCACGGTCCGGCATTACACCTTTTTCAAACAGTTTCTGGATGATCTCCTCATACAGGTCATGGTCCGAATCCGCCCAGTCACGATATTCAAGACAGACCTCCTTGTCCGTCAGCACAATTCCCGGCATGGACGGGGGCCCCTGAATAACATACGGAACACCGGCTTTGTCGAGGACCTTTTTCCACCCGGCCATGAGTATTTCGCCGTGAGCATCGACTTTTTTAAGTGCCCCTTCGGATATAACGTCTAAAACAGCGTCCGCAGCGGCCATTGCCACCACATTACCTGCGTAGGTGCCGCCGTGTGGAATCATTCCGGGACCTATTTCTTCCATGATTTCCTTTGTACCGCAAATTGCGGCGACGGGAAATCCGTTCCCCAGGCATTTTGCATAGGTTGCAATATCCGCTTTTACATCGAAATATTCCTGA
Organism: uncultured Spirochaetales bacterium; assembly: GCA_964458315.1. Taxonomy (GTDB): domain Bacteria; phylum Spirochaetota; class Spirochaetia; order SPDA01; family CAZSGZ01; genus CAYWIK01. The sequence continues at coordinate 886 of CAYWIK010000094.1, forward strand.
GCCCCGCCGGGAGCTATCCTGAATCCGGTCTTGACTTCATCCATAATCATTACTATTCCATACTCGGAACAGAGCTCTCGGATAAAATCTAAAAATCCTTCCTGAGGCATGATCGATGCCTGATTACCTAAAAGCGGCTCAACGATAATTGCAGCCAAATCCCCCCAGTTTTCTTTGACCTTTTTTTCCAAAAGCTCTCTATCGTTAAATGGGACCGAGAAAATATATTGACTGATACCGGCCGGTATACCTGAGCCCTGCGGGATAAGAACGGGAGACCGCCTGTAGCCTGCTCCGGGTATAGGTGGATACGTATTCCAAAGAGAATAGTCATGAAACCCGTGGTAGGCCCCTTCAAATTTCAGGATTTTCTCTCTTCCTGTCCAGGCCCGGGCGATTCTGATTGCCCCCATGGTTGCCTCGGTCCCGGAATTGGCATATCTCACCATATCGACGCCGGTCATTTTCCGGATTTTCTCCGCCACACTGATCTCATACTCATTGGTCATAGCGAAAGTATTGCCTATCTTCAATCCTTCCGCGACGCGGTCAATTACCTCTTTATATGCATGCCCGAGTATGATCGGACCGAATCCGAGACGATAATCTATATATCGGTTGTCATCCTGGTCCCAGATATACGCCCCTTCACCTCGCTTGACGATAAGAGTGGATTCATCCCCCCAATATCTGAAGTTCGAGGTGACCCCGCAGGGCATCGATTCCTTTGCCCGCATGAATATGCTTCGAGTCTTAGGTCCGCTTTGCATGAAATTCCTCCAATAATAAAATTCCAATTAAAATATTTTACTTATCTCTATATTTACAAAACGTCTCTAACATGGAACAATTATTTAAATGATATACAGCTTTTTTTTCAAGGAACTTAGCAATTTTATTATTACGACAGTGCATTATTAGAACCATAACAGCTTACATTGATATTGTTTTTAAAAACGGAAGGAGGGAAGTATAAATGAGTAAAATAACAACGAGAATGGGTGACGGGTTCCGTCTCGAATTAACTGAAGAGGAACTTAAAGAAGACATAGAAGATGGAACATCGAATGCGGCGCAGAACGGCGATATTGCTCCTCTAACCGAAGAAGATAAAGAATACCTTTTTTACTTATTTAAAAACAACGACAAGAGCGTGGGGGTTGAGCGGGGACATGAAGTAATCGTGACTTACGACAGCGGTACAACCAAATTTAACCGATGCAATGTGGAGGTAAGCAAGCTGCAGTCTTTACAAATTTATGAACGCCTCCTTGGGTCCGATACCTTGGAGTTTGCACATATTGATTACAGTTATAAACCGGTAAAACCGATAGTCGGATTCGAGCAGCCGAGACTCGAACAGGCATTGCTGTCAACCATTCCTCCGCTGTTTTACGGCGCAATGCCGAATCTCGGTTTGTACAGTCAGCCTGACGGCCCATTCCCTAATCCCGGTGATCTTTTGCCGAAGGGGAAAATAAAAGAGGCAAGAGAATCATACGAACAACAGATTGAGCATGCGGTAAAAGACATGGTTTATGTAGGAAGCCACATGTATGAAGCGGGCGCGGACGGAATCAATTTCGATACGGCCGCGGCAGCCGGAGACGCCGAATTCTACGCAACATTGAAAGCGATAGAAATACTAAAAGGGAAATATCCGGATATATGTATTCAAATGGGAATGGCAAACGAGTTTATCTTGGGCATGCATGGCGAACTCTATTACGATAACGTCCGATTAGCCGGGTTATATCCGCATCAACAGCTGGAACTCGCGGAAAAAGTAGGTGTCACCATTTACGGTCCGGCTATTAATATCGTTACCAATCAATCGCTTCCCTGGAACATCGCCCGTTCAGTAACTTTTGTAAAAAAATGTGTGGACACTGCTTCTATCCCCGTACACGCCTGTATGGGAATGGGCGTTTGCGGTGTACCCCTTACGTTAGCTGTCCCTGTAGACGCCCTAACGAGGGCATCAAAAGCAATGGTGGATATCACGCGGCTGGACGGGTTGTAGATAGGCGTAGGCGATCCATTCGGCATGGCCGTTGCTCATGGCATCGCTTCAGGCATAGGCGGAATACGAACTGCCGGAGATCTGGTAGCTCGTATGCAGGTGTCCCGAGGTATGAAAATAAAAGATGCTAAAGAGTATGTGGCCGGCAAACTTAATATTTCAGTCGCAGATATCGCCGATCCTGTAGTAATGAGCGAGGTGCGGGAAGATCTCGATCTTGGGAGAGTAAACGCTGTTCCGGGAGCTGTAAAAGGAATCGATGCGAAATTCCGTATTGCTGATCTGCTCGACATCGAAATAAATTGTGTCAACAAATTTAAAAAGCGAATAGGTTAAATTATAAGAACGGAGGGTATAATGATTAACGAAAAATTATTAAAGGAAGCAAAGCAGACTGTTTTTGATCATAACACGGAAAGGGCGGTAAGCATTGTAAAGGAAGTTGCCGAAGCAGGCGAAGATCCCCTTGAGCTTATGAACAAGTCGTTTATTCCCGCGATAAATGAAATCGGTGAAATGTTCGGCACCGGTAAAATGTTCCTGCCCGAACTGATACAAGCGGCTGAAGTCCTTACCGGCGTTACTGATATTATAACCGAATACATACCGCAGGATGAGCGGCAAAAAAGCGGCGGTACAGTCCTCATCGGATCGGTGCAGGGCGATATCCATGATATCGGAAAGACCCTAGTGGTCACCCTTTTAGGAGTAAACGGGTTTACGGTTCATGATTTAGGCCGAGATGTAGCCTGTGAAGAATTCATTAAAAAAGCCACCGAGCTCAACGCCGATGTGATTGGAACGAGCAGCCTTTTGACGACAACGATGACAGGGCAGAAAGAACTCGAAAAAGCGCTCACCGAAGCCGGATTGAAAGGCAAGGTCAAGACGATTGTTGGCGGGGCCCCGGTCACCCAGAGATGGGCCGACAGAATCGGGGCGGACGCTTACGGCGAGAATGCCCATGATGGAGTAGTAAAAGTTAAGAAACTGCTGGGTCAGTAAAATTACCGGCAAACACATATAAACTCTTTTTTTATTTTTAGCAAAATATCTTAGAGCTATGTCATCGCAATAGGATTGGTTTGTCATCAGGAAGCGGAAATCGCAATTGACATATAAAATTCTCCATGCTTAAATTAAATAAAGCAGTATAAGGGGAGTGGATCGATTTAGTGATCGTATGGACTCTAAATCCATACAGCCGGGTGCGACACCCGAACTCCCCGCTCTTTTTATACATAAAAGGTGATTATATGGTGTGGACGGAAAGCCAGTTACAACGGCTGAAAGAATTAAAAGCCGGGCATGACGATCTAACTAAAAATTTCACGAATGCGGATGAAAGAAACAAGGCATTCTTACAGATTGAAAAAAATTTGGTAAAAACTCAACGCGTTTTTTTACAGCGTTTCCAGAATAGCAGAGAAACGCCGGCGTTATGTGCCCTTGAGAAAACTCTTTCAGAAACCCTTCTTGATCATGATTTTTCTCGAGTGGCAACACCGACAATCATGTCAAGAGGGCTTCTCGCAAAAATGTCGATAACCGAAAGCCATCCCCTATTCAGTCAGGTGTTCTGGCTTGATTCTGACCGGTGCATGCGCCCTATGCTTGCACCGCACCTCTATTATGTTCTTGTTGATCTTCTCCGGTTATGGAAACATCCTGTAAGAATTTTTGAAATTGGCATGTGTTACCGTAAAGAGACGAAAGGCGCTCAGCATACCGGGGAATTTACCATGTGCAATATAGTAGAGATGGGACTTGAACCGGAAGAGCGGGAAGAGAGACTTGATCAATTTGCTGCTCTCATTACCGAAGCCGCGGGGATCAAAGATTACCGTTTGGATAAAGAAGAGTCGTCTATATATGGAGATACAATAGATGTAATCGGCGAGCCTGACAGCCTGGAACTGGGTTCCGCGGCTTTCGGTCCTCATCCACTCGATAAAGCGTGGAAAATCGATGTACCGTGGGTCGGTATTGGTTTCGGCCTCGAACGGCTTCTTATGGCTTCCCGAAAGAGTACAACTATAACTCCCTGGAAACGAAGTCTGACATATTTAAACGGTGTAAAACTCAATATTTAGAAGCCGGAGCAATGGCTTAACATGAGTAAATTGGAATCAATTTTGCATAAAGCGGCATCTGGAGCCTCTCTCCTTAACCATGAAATAGATGAAATTCTAGAAATTCGAGAAAATAAAGAAATAGAGACCCTATTCGCAACTGCAAGGAAAATACGAGAAAAGCATTTCGGCAACAAAATCTTTCTATACGGTTTCCTTTATATAAGCACCTTCTGCAGAAATAACTGCAGTTTCTGCTCTTTCCGCAGGACTAATAAAAATATCGCTCGATACCGAAAACATCCCGATGCTGTTGTAGAAGCAGCGCACAGGTTATCAGCCTCGGGAGTGCAGCTTATAGATTTAACGATGGGAGAGGATTTTTATTATTTGCACGGTCCGGGCTCCGCCTTTTTTTTTGATACAATCAGTAGGGTTCGCAAAGAAACCGGATTGCCGGTTATGGTGTCGCCGGGGGTCGCTCCTGCGGAATTTTTAAAGAAATGTGCCGATGCTGGAGCTGACTGGTACGCCTGCTATCAGGAAACCTATAATAAAAGGTTGTTCACTAGGCTTCGTGCAGAGCAAGATTATGAAACTCGGTTGAAAACAAAAATATTTGCCCGTAACCTGGGTATGCTTATTGAAGAAGGCATTCTGTCCGGCGTGGGAGAATCGGTGGAAAACATTGCGGAATCAATGAAGTCGATGAGGTCCTTAGATCCCGATCAAGTGAGGGTAATGCGTTTTGTTCCGGGGTGCGGAATTCCTTTGCGAGCATCATCTGAGTCCGCTCTCATAGAACCGAAAATCATCGCGGTACTGAGGCTGCTTTTCCCTGACAGGCTGATTCCTGCTTCTCTCGACGTGGAGGGAATAGCCGGATTAAAAAAACGCCTCATGGCAGGTGCAAATGTGGTGACGTCCATTGTACCCGCGGGACTCGGGTTATCCGGTGTCGCGCAGAGCAGTATGGACATTGAAACCGGGAAGAGGTCCGTAAAAAAGGTTCTTGAAATTGCCGCATCCATCGGACTTGAATGCGGAACACAGGAAGATTATTTGGTCTGGATAAATAACAGAAAGAAAGTGCTATGAAAGTGTTAATCGCAGGAGGAAAACTCCAAGGGGTGGAAGCTGCCTATCTTGCAGGGAAGTGCGGTTTTGATACTGTCTTGGTCGATAAAAAAGAGAATATACCGGCTAAGAATTTGTGCACTGCATTCATTCAAATGGATATTTTAAACAGTTCCAGATTGGCTTCAATATTGCAGGATATTGATATAGTAATTCCGGCTTTGGAAAATCATAATGCTTTGATAGCGTTGTCCGATGCATGTAAAAATACCAATACAGCTTTTCCATTCTCAACTTACTCTTATACTCTTTCCTCCTCAAAAGAAAAATCAAAACATCTGTTTGAAAATCTTAATCTGCCTGTTCCAGATTCGTGGCCCTATTGTACTTTTCCGGTAATAGTAAAACCATCATTTGGAAGCGGAAGTGAGGGAGTTAAAGTATTCCATAATGAAAAAGATTTATATAAACACTTTCCTGATGGCTGGGATGAACATAATAGTGTAGTGGAACAATATATAGAAGGTAAACAGTATTCTTTAGAAGTTATGGGTTTTAAAGATACTTATGTATGCCTGCAGGTTACAGAATTAGAAATAGACGGCCGGTTTGACTGTAAACGTGTAATAGCTCCGCCCAATCTCTCAGACGGGGCTGTTTCAACGCTGGAAAAAATTGCCCTTTCTATATCCCGAGCGATAAATTTGCATGGAATCATGGATATAGAAGCGATATATCACGAGGACAATTTTAAAGTGCTGGAAATCGACGCCCGTCTTCCAAGTCAAACTCCGATTGCAGTATATTGGTCTACAGGATTTAATATAATCGAAAAACTGGTAAGCTTATTAAATGGAGAGGAAATAAAAAAGCCCCCTGAGCTTTAAAAGCAGTTGTATTGGAACATTTCAAAGTTGAAGGAGACGCCA
>CAYWIK010000095.1:0-6787 GCA_964458315.1 uncultured Spirochaetales bacterium
GAGGAGGAGAAGGGCACCGTCAGCCTCACCTACGTGAACTGGGAAGAGGGCGTCGCGTGGACACACCTGTTTGCCGCGATCCTCGAGGACGAGATGGACTACGAAGTTGAGTTGACTCAAGCAGAAGTCGGTCCGGCGTACACTTCAGTTGCGGCCGGCGATCAGGACTTTTTCATGGAAGCGTGGCTGCCGAATTTACACGCCAATTACGTTGAGGGAAAAAACTACGAGGAAGTCTCGATGATCTTTGAAGACGCTGTCGTCGGACTAATCGTCCCGAAGTATATGGCGGAGGACGGCGTTACAAAACTCTCCGACCTGGCACGGCCGGAGGTTGTCGAGAAACTGAACGGGCAGATCATCGGTATCGACCCCAGCGCCGGCATGATGATCAAGACCGAGGAGCAGTTGATACCGAAATACGGTCTGGATAAGGCCGGTATCCAACTGGTACCCTCCTCCGATACGAGGATGATGGCTGCGTTGAAGTCGGCGATCGAAAACAAACAGTACATTGTCGGCATGGGATGGCAGCCGCACTCCATGTTCGGCCGGTTCGACCTGGTTATTCTCGAGCAAGACAAAGCTCAGATCTGGGAAAAGAACAACGTCTACATTTTAGGTCGCCCCGGCGTCGACGAAGATCTTCCCGAGGTGGTTGAGTTATTCGATAACGCAATATTTACCAACGAGACGATCGGTCCACTCATGGTGCATATCGCCGATTCCGAACTCGATACGCTGGAAGCAGCGCGCAAGTGGAAAAACGAAAACATGAATGTATGGCTGGACTGGGTCCCTGAGGAGTAAGAGAATTCTCTAAACGGCGATTTTTTTTCGCGCTTTATCCAACGCTTGAATGACTCGTTCCGGCTTGTACGGTTTTATGATGAATTCGATGATACCGAAGCTTGCGGCCTCGAGCACGATCTGCGTCTGCCCTACCGCGGAAATTACAATAACCTTCGGTTGATCGAACCTTTCGGACAACTCTTTAAGCACCCGAAGGCCGTCCATCTCCGGCATTGAAACATCGAGCGTCACCAGATCCGGCTGCAACTCTTCGTACTTTTCAATTGCTCGTTTCCCGTCACATGCCTCGCCGACAACTTCGAAGCCGTCCTGGGCCTCGATCAATTCACACAGCCGAATACGCATCATCGCCGCGTCATCAACAACAAGCACGCGCAAACTCACTTCTGTCTCCCCCTTTCACCATTCGTTTCTTGAAGGGCAACGTTGATTTCAAGCGCCCCCATTCTGCTCAGCATTTGCAGCGAGACCGTCGGTATAGACAGGAAGTCCAACTCCAGTTCTTTCCCGGTCACAACTGTAGGGGGCGTCAAGTCTAGTCGCCGATCGTTACCCGCAAGTTTTATCGTAGCCTGCCCCGTGACAATGTTTCCAATTTCTCCTATCGCGCTTTTCATCAGTTTCTTTTGCTCGCACGGCAATTTATTCGGCAGCAGCGCGCAGGTAATATTCATCGCGAACTGCTCATCAAGTGCATACACGACCTGGCCCCGAAGGGCTCCGGTTATGCCTAAAACAATACAAATCGGCCGACCCGGAATCGGAAATTCTTTCCGCGTTATACTATGTCGTTTTAGTTCAACTCCGAGTTCCTGCATGAATACCGATGTTGCCGCCTGGACAAAAACGTTAACGTCATCTGCCTTCATGGGCTACCACTCCTACCGCCACCATTGGTAGCTTCAATTTGAATTCTGTGCCTTCCTGCTGACGCGTCGACAGCAGTATTGCCCCTCCCATCCCCTTTATCCGCCTGAGCACAGCAGAAAGACCAACGCCCCTTCCCGACGTTGCGGTTTGCACCATTGCCGTCGAGAAGCCGTCTCGAAACAACAGCTGAGTGATCTCTTTTGAACCCAACTGCACCCCGGATTCAATCCATCCAAGTTCTTTCGCACGCTCCCTTACTTTATCGCAGTCAATTCCCGCACCATCGTCAGACACATGAACGATCAACTCGTTACCGTCCGCGCGGGCTGCAAGACGAATTTCGCCATAAGGGTCCTTCCCCGCCTGTTCTCGATAACGCGGTATCTCTATGCCATGATCGATGATGTTCCGAATCATATGATTAAGCGAATCGTTTAAACACGTGAACACCTCGTGAGGCACGGCAATCCCATTATGTTCCACCTGCACCTTCACCATTTTACCCCGTCTTGCCGCCAACTGCGGAGCGATTTCTTGATACCGATTAAATAACTGAGCCAATGGTACCCGCGCCATCTCGTCCAATATTTCAATCAACTCAGCGTCGTCTTGGTGGTTCTGTTTCGCTAACCATAACGCCCGCTCGACGGTTCCAAGTTTGACTTCATGAATCTCGTGGTGTTGCATCCAGCCGTGCCCGAGAGCGTTTGAAATGATCTCGACTTCCGTATTGAATGCGCGACGCAGTTCTGCCGCAACCTCGTCGACAGGATCCGAGTCCTCAAGGAACATAGCGTCTTCGAGTGCCGTCTCAAAGTGATGTGCCGCATCGGCGGTTGCGGCCATGTAGAGAAATCCCGCGTTTGCCTTAAAGGTGTGCACATCTCGGATGAGGATCGTATACTCATCCGTTTCCGTATCGATTTTTACGCCGCCGATTACGCGGTGTATTTCGGAAAATAGTTCCTCGGCCTCGTTTAGTAGCGCAAAATAGGAGTTACGTTCTACCAGTGCGCGCAGGACCATCTCTTGTTGTTCCCGTTCCTTTTCCACCTGTCGACGCAGCATTTCCTCCTCGGTAATGTCTTTCATTACTCCCAAAACCTTGGTCTCATCGACGTATCGGAATCCAATCGACACAATTTGGTCCCCGCGGTCTATCTGCCTGCCGATCGCACGAAAAACAATGTCAGCGTCCGCATTGCCGGTAAAAACGAGGTCCATTGCTTTTCGGAAGTTTTCACGATCCTCTTCTTCGTCCCACAACAGTACGGCCGCATTTTCCCCGACGATGGCCCGTCCAAATATGTTTTCACATTCCTGACTTGTCTCAGCGTGAATCTCCAGGTCGGGCCCGAAGGAGAAAAAACCTTCACCCGAGTGGTCTAAAAGTGCCTGAACCGATTTTCTACGATCGGTCAGGTCGATGTTCGCGGCACGCAGCATCCGCAGTGCGCGGATCAGCGTAATGAGCGCAGCCATTATCAACGTCCCTACAGCCGCCGCCGATGCAATGATCGTGATCCGCACCGTCCTTTTGACAGCCTCGTCCACTCCTGCATTAAGTCTTTCGAGTGTATTCATTCCAAGCGCCCGCGTTTCTGATACCATTTTTTCGAGGTTTCGACGCGTCGATTGCAGCTCCTGATGAAAACCCTCGACATCGAAAGTTCCCGTCGTTGACCGCTCCCTATTCAGCTGGTCGCTCATCCCTCGGAGGTTATTGGGAACCAATGTCGAGATGTATGAGCTTCGGTCTATTATCTCGAGGAGCTCCGTATTCGCTGCAGACACTTTTCCCGCAGTATTGTCCCAGTACCGCTTCATGCTCGCTACATTGTTTCTGATCTCCTCGTCGAGTGTTGCCAAATACCTGTTATCGAGAAGTTTTGTCACTGCATCGTAGGCATCATTAAAGGAGTCATACCATGTCCGGCGCGACTGTTTGAGATCACCGGAGACATACATAACCTCGTAGCTGTGGTTTGTCAGCTCGGTTACCGCTAGCTGCACGCCGGCCGCCTCCTCCCCCAAAGCGGTCAGTCCAAGAATGCGGTTAAAGGCAACCGCCACGATCCCGACAGAAATCACGACCGCAAGTAATGCCGCCACGACGATGATTTGAAGTCGCCTTTCTTGGCCCCCCCGGTACTCCTTGGGCACAAAAAACCCTCCTTTTTTAAATGGATTTTCATTATTGTAATATTTCAACAGTCAGCCCAAATGGGCCGCAACCAGTCTGCGTACGAGTCAATTGTTTATTATTTCCTTTTCCGCACAACAGGTTTTTATAAAAAACCTGCCGAATTGTACAATGAATTATGGTATTTGTAAAGAAAAGATTTTATTTTTGTAGAATTTGACACAATTTCGGCCATAATTTGCGCTTTTGGTTAGAATATGATGTAAAAGCTCACACTCCCGGACGGAGCTTCCTCAAACCACACGCTCGGCATCTGCAATAATCCGCCTATAAGGCATGGTCATCACCGAATGGAACTTCCGCCGGAGGGATTTTTTGACAAAAGGCAGGCGAGTCAGAGGAACAACGAACAGGTTCAGCAGCCTGATGCCGATCTTCCGCTGTGGGAAATCGTAGATGCCGTGTTTTCTGTAGTACCGGTGGTCCGCCTGAAAAATCAGCCGAAGGGGACCGAAAATATCATCCCTGAAGACCTTCATCCCCGCACGGCCTAAAAAGCTCTGCGGTTTGACGGTTTGACGGACGGCGAAAGCTGCTAAATCATACACAAGGTTATCAATCATTGCGGAAAGATCGGTTTCATCTTCACATTCATCGGTAACAAAGCCTGCGAGGTTCGCCTCCAAGACCTCGGTGTAGGCCGTCAGTATCTGCCTGGCGTTGTTGTTCTGCGAAAAGGGCCCTGAAATCAGGAATGCGACTTGTCTTCCCGACAGGTAGGGCTGATGGGTCCGGAAGAAGCACCGTTCTGCAAAGCGCTGCCATACCGACGACAGGTAGCGGTCGTGCATGGCCCCTGCGATGATCACGATATCGGCGTCGGAGACCTTTTTCCGGAACTCCCCGAGGAACTCGTCCTTCTTCCCCTCGTAGGCGCAGATATTATCGGGTCCGCATTTTAAACAGCCGAGGCAGGGGCCGAATTTCAGTCGCCGGATGTCCATGACTTCGATACCAGGCAAAAGTTGTTTCACCCGGCCGGTCATTGCCGCGAGGTTTTTTTCATTCTGCTCCAGGTCCGCCACCAGGACGGCCTTCTTGCCGGTTTCGACGGCCTGCACATCATCATTCCGGGGAGAATAAGTAAAGCTGTTTTTGTTCTGTTCCGGGTTCATCCGCGGGACCGGGATGTTCCGGGTGACGTACCGTTCCCAGCGGAGAAACAAATCCTCTAGTGCGGCACGGTTTTCTTTTTCCATCATGGTCCGCATATGGGCCGGTACACCGTCGATGTAGTTCATTCCGAGATCGTCGCAGATTCCGTGAATGTATTCATGGGCGGTGTTGTCAAAGAAGTTGATCGACGTGGAAAAACCGACGGCGTATTTTCCTTCGAAATGCTTTTCTGCATTCCGTTCGAAAATGAGCTCGATAAACCGCTTGTACCGGGAATGAACGAGCATGATGTAAACAGGAAAAGCCCAGACGATAAAATCGGCTTGGTCTACTTTATCCATCACCTCCTGAAAAGCTTCCCGGTCCTTTTCAAACTTTCCGCACTGCTGGGCGGCCTTTACATAGGTGAAACTGTGCTCGGGAAAGCATTTCTTGTAATACGCCATGTACTGCATGGTCACACTGTTTTCGCCTTTGGGGCTTCCGTTTAAAATACAAATATTCATTTTTCCTCCTTAAACATTTGCCGATACTGCTCCGGATATTTGGACTTGATGATGGTAATGGCGATGAGGCGTCCGCCCATTTCGTGAAGCTGGTTCCGTTCCTGCTCGAGACCGGCCTCCTCTTTGCGGATAGTTTTGAGGGTGCAGAGGCCGTGGGTATAGATAAACATATCGTTGAAGAGTTCGGCGAGAACGGAATCGGGAAGGTCCAGGAGATACCGGTCCTTCCGCATCTTCTCTATAAGGACATAGAGAGGAGAACCTTTATCCGTCACAAACCACTGTTTGCGCCCCCCCGTTACGAGGAACTCAAAGAGTTCCGGTTCCTGCCTGGCAAACCGGAGATACCCAAGGCCTATGGAAAGAAAATGGCTCTCGGGGTCCGATTCCCTCACCATGTAATCCAAGGCTATCCGGAGAATCTCTTCGCCTGCCCGGGCCGCAAGCGCCTCAATCGAGGGAAAAACCCGGTAGATAGGCTGGGTGGAACCTTGCATTTTTTGGGCGATGTTCCTTGCAGTGAGACCCTCCGGCCCGAATTCTCGTATCGTCTCCAGGGCAGCTGTAAGAATATCATCTTCGGTGTAAGAAATTTTCGGCGGCATATTTTCTCCTAATTAAATAACATATGTAATATAACACTTGTTATATTATCTGTCAAGATGTACCCCGATTTTTTTGCGAAAGAAGGCCCGCAGTTGTTCCCGAAGTCACGGATGAAGGGCGTATATAAGACCGCCGTAATTTGCCGCCGATAATCGCTATGCGGCCTCCGTAACGCCGGCTTGCCTCTGTAACCGGCATTATTTCCTCCTCGAAGGAGTGTTTCCCGTCTATTTTCACATCTTCAATAAGATCGGCGTGCAGTTTCATGCGGAGGGTCTCGAATCCGAATAGAAACGATACGATTTCATAGCCTAACGCCCCGTGCAGGTCAATTTCTCTTCTCAAGTTGTACGGATCGTCCCGGGAAAATACATTCGCGTCCGATGCAGCCTCATCAAAGTCGAGCCTCGCCCAAAGTTCGTTCTTGATTTCGTCGTCGAGAAAGAGTTCCAGGAAATGGAGCCGTTTCTGTTTTCCCCGCCGAAAGAGCACCTGAACAAGATCATCGACATCGGGAGTAGTTGCCGATCCTCCCATGGAAGAAAATGAAAAAATAAGTGAATAAAATCTCTGGAAATTGGGTGCACGACAATTTCGTTTTCATGCGCGCCGCTGGAGCTCCCGCTCTACACGCTGAGCAAAGTCCGAAAGGGTCTCATCCAAATCCGCTGTA
>CAYWIK010000096.1:0-6718 GCA_964458315.1 uncultured Spirochaetales bacterium
AAAACTTGACGCAATAACTACCGTTTCTTGAGCGGTAATTTCGCGCGGCTGCTTTAACCGGATTACTAAAACCCCGTCAGAATAAAATCACAGGCATCGGTGATTTTCTGCCGTTCTCCCGCCGCCGAAAACACAGGCACACCGAGGAGAGAACGGCGGATTCCGGCCAGCTCGGTAACGACAGCAGCATATTTCTTGTTTCCTATATTAATTACGGGATGAAGTTTGGAAATTACAGCATCTTCGTCTTGTTCGTACGGACGAAGAGGGACCACTACCCGTGTCGCCAGGGACGCGAGGATGTCGGACTGAATGTCCATAAGATATGGAGTCCGTTTCTGGGACTGTGCATCCTTATTTTCGTATACGTCAAACTGCGCCATCAGAAACTGCGAATCCCGTCGGAGAATACCCCATGCTTCTCCACTTCCTCGTTGTAGTTTTCAATAACTTCCTTGTTTTCTTCCAGCCACCGGGCCGCCCGTTCCTCTTTGAGACGCCGGCGCAGGGCTTCTTCGAAAATGGGGGAAAGCTTCAGGTTCTTCTCCCTCGCCTCTTCGAGAAGTGTTTTATCAATGCTCACATTAGTTCTCTGTTTTGTGTGTATATTCATACACATAAGTTTACGTCCAATAATGAATAGAGTCAAGTTCAGCCTGCACACTATCGATGCCTCAATGCCGCGGCTTCGGGGCAACCACGGATGGGTATGGGGCGGAGGTATGGGGCCGATGGGGCGGATGGTTCGCAGCTTCATGCGGCAGATGAGCAACTTGAGTGAAAGATGCATCGTCATTACGTTATATAATAGTAAATAATTTTTTTCACATTGACACCTTATTTCTTGATCACTATAATTTGTAATAGACATATACATTAATATTTGTTTGTACCGCATTATAGAAGGTATTTTTATTGAAAAAGTGTATAGGTTTCACTCTTCCTACTCTCTTTTTATTTTTTTCCGCTATATCATGTACAAATCCGCTTAGAGACAACATCACCGACATCGTCGAATATGCAAATCAAAAACGAGTTGACTGCGAATTACGGGACGGCTGCGGCATAGCCGCGGATACGGTAATAGAAATTACGTATTTCACCTTGATGGACACCGAGAGCCTTGTCCTCACGGGCACAATGGCTGAAGAAGCGGAAGTACGCTGGGAAGAAAAAGAGCACTCCACATTCGGTGTCATGACTAATATAGTGTATATACAGCCGAAGACCGTCTGGTCCGACAATGGAGAGCATACACTCTCAGCGGCATGTGCCGACCGGGAACATGGCTATATCTTCGAAGTGGACCGGACCTTCGGCATACTCGACGGGGCCGTATATGTATCGAAGGAGGGCGACAACATAAACAGCGGCCGCATCGAAAACCCTTTAGATAATATCGCGGATGCCTGCAAGCTCGCACGGGAAATTTACCCGGATATACCGGGCATAGAAATACGCGTGGCCGAAGGCGAATACGCAGGATATATAGAAGAATATATTCCTTCATCTATAACAAGAGATGATACAAACGATCCTATATACCTTCAAAACGGACAGCACCTGCTCGGCGGCTGGAACCCGGAATTTTCAGTCCGTGATCCGGAACAATATCCGACTTTCATAAACGGTCATAATCCCGAAACCGAAAAAGGATATGCGGTGTACATGATCCCGGGAACACAGGAAACCATTGTAGACGGATTCACTCTCTTAGGACATAAATTAGGATCCAATTCCACCATTACGTCGGTACCTCCCGGTGATCTGTCCTCGTCATCACTCGTAATTCAGAACAATGCAATTATTGCATACACCGGACGAGCTGTTTATATAAAAACAGAACCCGGCAGCACCTGCGAAATTATTAACAATAAGATTTTCTCCTGGTCTGATAATGCCGACGATATCTATTTAGAGGGGGGAGAATACCTGCTTTCCGATAACATCATCAACAGCTACGGATACTTTAAGGATTCTTCAAAGGGTGAAAAATCTGCAATCAGCATATACGACTTCGAAGGGATGATCGAAAAAAATGAGATCAACATGGCACAACAAACCGTCGCCGATTCCTCGGGCATAAGCCTGATCTACAGCAATGCCGTTATCAGGAACAATGTGATAGACGCGGGGGTTGGCCCGCAAAGTATCGGAATATCAAATATTTCATCCTCACCGGTAATCTGCAATAATACAATCTATGTCGGAAGCGGAACAAGGGAAGTGGACGGTACCGAATCGGAAGCAATCGCAATAAAAAACGATAATCCCTGGTACACGCCCGAATTAAAATCTAATCCGGTAATACAGAATAATTTAATGCTTGCCACAGGAGAGAATTACGGCAGCCATACGCTTCTTTTCGTGGCGAGCTCTGGATGCGAAGCAGCCGAATTTTCCTACAATACCTACAGCAATTTTGCCTCCGGTCTCCCGGCTGACATAGTCACGAACGGGGAATCCCCGGTCAATCTCTATCACTGCTTAGATGTACAAACCTGGAAATTGCTTGCGAATGCTCCCGCGGTAATCAAATCCGGAGGAATCGATTTAAGCTCAGATTTTCAAACCGACAAGGACGGCACCCTACGCCCACCGGGAAGCTGGAGCAGGGGAGCATATCAGTGGTGAAACGGAAGCTAATAATTTTACCGTTTTTTGTTCTGACAGGATTTGCTTTCATTCTGTATTCACAATGCACGAATCCGCTTAAGGAACACATCCAGAATATCGTGTATGCCGAACAGCAGGCGTATGTATGGACCGAACCCGATTTTTCCACAATTGTCCCCGACACTCCGATACACATTGTCTATTCCGAAGCCGTCGACAGGTCCTCTCTTGTGATGGGCGGAGATCTTGCGGAGGAAGCGGAATTCAGCTGGGTTATCCCGGACTACGGCTATCACTATCGTGAGGGCGTTCTATTACTGGTTCTTACACCGAAAACCGCATGGCCTGCGGGAAGTGGGTTAACCCTGACTGCGGACTGTAATGATACAGAAGGATATCCAACCCCTTCGGTTTCCCGTTCAATGACCGTAGTAGACGGTGCTTTGTACGTAAGCCCTTACGGAGACGATGCGGCCCCCGGGACAAAAGATCTCCCGATAAAATCGATTGCTGCGGCCGCGGAGTTGGCTGCAGCAATAAATACGAACTGGACTGCGGGCAGGCCGATTACCCGGCTGTACGCGGCTGAAGGTACGTATACTGAGCCCCATATCGATCACACTCCGGGAACAGTCCTTGAAGGAGGCTGGAATAGTGACTGGTCTGAACAGGACCCGGACACCTATCCAACGGTTATCGAACCGGATATCCATTCGTGGACCGACCCTCCCGAAGGAGACAGTATCTATTCCGTCTGCGCCGTCAGAGCGGGTGAATGCGGAACCGGGCTGAAAGATATAACCATCACGGTAGAAAACCCGCCGATTCCCGTATGCGGTATCTATATAGAGGACTGCTCCCCCGTCATATCCGGGGTGTCTATTGCAGGTAACGGCGGAGAGCGCTTCGATGCCTTTCGAACGGTAGGCTATTCGGCTCCGCAATTTTCGGATTGCGGGATCACCGTAACGGACTGTACCGAAACGCGCGGTTTTCAATTCCTCGTTACATCGGATGAAAAACCGGGTATTACCGAATGTTCCGTAACTTTAACCGACTGCACTGCAGCATACGGGGTTGATTCCGAATCAACATGTGTTGAGATCATGCGTTCCGATTTCGACCTGCACGGCACTGAAGAAGTTTACGGAATTAACGGTTTCAGCGCCGACCATATTATTCGGAATAATGTTATCAACGTTTCTTCGGACACCCCCCAAAGTACCGCAATCTACGCAATCGCCGGCACATTTTCAGCTATGACAATCCAAAACAATACTATTATCTATCCGGTATACGGGATTTATTCAACTGCGCGGTCGAATCCCGTTGTAGAGAACAATCTCTTTTTATTCCAAGATTCAATGCCTGCAGTCACCGACGGAGCCGGATATTATGCGGGCAGCGCAGATTCCCACCCGATGAAACTGCGTAACAATCGGTTCTCAAACTACGAGAGAGCCTACAACTATGTGGACGAAGACAGTAACGAGTTTCACTACGAGCACGATCAGCTTGCTGTACTCGAAACGGACCTGACAGCCATGGGAAGAGAGGCTTCGGGGAACACAGCGACCACCGTTGATGAATCGTCCTATTTTGCCGAGGATTGGGACCTCGCCGGCACTGTGCCGGCTGAAATCGGCGAAGGAGGGCGTAATTTATCCGGCCATTTCACCGAGGACAAGAAAGGCCGTTCCCGGCCCGCAGCTGGAGGATGGACAGTCGGAGCATATCAAAAACCCTAATTAAGGAGAGGGGATGAAAAAATTACTTTTAGTATTGATAGTCCAGCTTTCTGCTGTTTGCGCCTTCTGCCAGACGCAAGAGAAACCTGCACCAATCCATAGTACGGAACCGCTTATTACTGTACTTGCGAATGCGGAATTCCCTATCGAACCGGAAGCCGACCTTTTTAATACCGTCGGATTCGGCGGTTCTTTCAAGGGGATTTTCCCCCTGTCTAAAATCTACCCTCTCGTTCTCAGCACAAATTTAGGCTATACGTTTCTTAATTTAAACGCCGATAACAGTATGTCCCTTGTATATCTCGCCTTCGGCGGCGGCATTGCTGTTGATTTCGCCAAACGTCTTCAATTAACCGCAGGTGCCGGGATCGGGCCGTACATGAGTTTCCTTCATAAAATGCAGGAAGATCCTTATACCGGGTACTACTATCCCACGAATTCAGCAGCCGCCCTTTATTGGCAGGGGGGCGCTTCTCTCTCATTTTTTATAACACCGGCACTGAGCATAGGGGTCTTCGGTACATTTAACCAGTATGCGGGACTTGTAGAAAGCGTCCGTACCGGAGTAGTTTTCTCCATCAATATTGACGGGTTTTCCCCTAACATCGAAATTGAAAAGCCGGAACTCCCGACTATATACCCTGCATTCAGCCGGACATATGAGAAAGAAGGCCTAGACAGAATAACACTGGTAAATCGCGAACGGTTTTCAATGAAAGACGTAGAAATAAATTTTCAGATCCACGGCCTCATGGGCGAACCGTCTGACTGCATATCGATGTCCAGAATAGGCCCGGGAGAGAGAGTTCAGTTAGATTTGGCTGCACCCCTCGGCGCTGCGGGAATGGCACATCAATCTAATGAAACACTTCCTGCAGTACTGACGGTAAACTATACGCTTGCCGGCAGGAAGCGGTCACTACAGCAGCAAAACAATATCGAGGTTTTACACAGGAATGCTCTAACGTGGGACGATGACCGCAAAGTATCGGCATTTATCAGCGCCAAAGATGAAGATATTTTATCTTTTTCCAAAACGGTCATGGGAATTGTCCGAAACGACGGGATGGGGTCGGTCCACTTAAACATGCGGTCCGCCATGGCAATGTATGAGGCCCTGAGAGTTTACCGCATATCCTACATCCGGGACCCCCACAGCCCGGCATATGTAGATGCCCATAAAAGCGTCAGCATTATCGATTTTATCCAGTATCCCAATCAGACACTGAAATTCAAAGGCGGTGACTGCGACGATTTGACTATCCTCTACTGCAGTCTTCTTGAATCCATTGGAATTGAAACAGCATTTATTACCGTACCCGGACATATCTATCCCGCAGTAAATATTGAGGTTCCGCCGTCGGAAGTAGCGAAAATATTTCCCGCAAAAAACTCGTTTATTATATACGACGATAAAACCTGGCTTCCGCTAGAAATAACTCTGACCGGAAAACCTTTTCAGGAGTCCTGGGAAATCGGCATGAAGGAGTGGCTTGAGGCGGACTCATCCGAAACAGCCCGGCTGTATCCTGTCCATGAAGCGTGGGAGCTGTGGGAAAACGGAGGAAGTCCCAGTGATGTCGGAGATATTCCGCCCCTCAATGCAGAACTGCTTAATACCAGATATAGAGAAGCACTCGATGCATATATCGACCGCCAGCTCGCATACCAAACAGAAGCACTGCTTGTAAAACTCGAACAGGGCGATAAAAATCCAAGGCTCCTGAACCGCCTTGCAATCCTATATGCAAATTACGGCAGACTCGAACGGGCGGCGGAGATTTTACGAGTTGCGGTGGAGGAAAGCGGTTATGTTCCGGCACAGATCAATTTAGGAAATATATATCTTATTCAGGGGAAACCGATAGAGGCAATCAAGCTATTTGAAGAAGTCCGGCTGAAAAAACCGAAGAGTCCCTATATTCTCGCCGGACTGATAAAGGCAAGCAGTATGGCGGGTGAGCAACTGAAAGTGGAAGTTTATCTCGAGAAACTGAGAGACCTCGATCCGAATATGTATCTTCAACTTGCGTCACTCTCGAGAAAAAGCAGTAAACACCGTGCCTCCGAACTCCATTCCGGCGCAATGGTTTTTTGGGCTGTGGATGGATAACCGGCCTGCATAGACTGTGCTGCCGATTTCTGCTGATTATCGGTGTAATTGTTCCTACGTCAGGAAAAAAATCATAAATTACTGTGATATGGAATGAGTATACCGGATACATTTATGGAAGAACCTTCTCTTAAAGGTTCAAGAGGAACTTGATTATATCCCGTGACATATATTCTTATATATGAGCCCAAAATAAGCGTTACGGGGAAGGAGTGAGGAAAAAATCGAAAAAATTTCTTCC
>CAYWIK010000097.1:0-3135 GCA_964458315.1 uncultured Spirochaetales bacterium
CCTCCGACCGAAGGCTCTCACGCACATTTCCTACCATTCTGCCTGAAACCGGCGCCCAGACCCGCCTCAGCTTGTACACGTAGGTATTCCGCTTTCTTACCGTTTATCAACAGGAATATATTCTTTATCGAACGCGCCGGTGTAAATTGCCCTTGGCCTGAAAATTCTGTTCTTCTGCAGATATTCGAGTATGCGGGCGGACCAGCCGGCAACCCTCGCAACCGCAAAGATGGGAGTAAACATGTCCTTCGGGATTCCCATTGATTCATACACCAGCCCGGAATAATAATCCACGTTAGGAAATATTTTCTTCTCTTTTCCGAGGGCAGCGATGACTTTCTTTTCAAGGGCCTTGGCAATTTTGTACTTCTTGAGCAAGGAAGGTTTTTCCTCGGCAAGAAGTTCAGCAAGTGGAGCGAGGACCCGCGCGCGGGGATCGTACGCTTTATACACACGGTGGCCGAAGCCCATAATCTTTTCCTGCCGCTCCATTTTCAAGTCAAACCATGGCCCGAGGTCTTTCATCGTTTTAATTTCACCAAGCATTTTCATGACCTCTTCGTTAGCGCCGCCGTGCAGCGGCCCGTTCAAAGCGGCAATTCCCGACCCGACGGAAAAATATATATCCGAAAGGGTCGATGCCACAACCAGGCAGGCGAAGGTGCTTGCATTCATCCCGTGATCGGCATGAAGGATAAGACATACATCCATAATCCGTTCTTCTAAAGGCGTAGGGACCTCGCCGGTCATCATATACAACAAATTGCCCGCATGGCTCAAATCGGGGAGCGGTTCCAGCGGAAGATATCCCGCCCGGACCCGGGCAATGGCCCCGCAAATGCTGTTTACACCGGAAATAACATGATACGCGCTTTCGCGCCCTTCCGCCCCGACTAAGTCTTTCTTTTTAGTATGTTTCTTAAACTGTTTTTTATTAAACCGGTAAATCGAGTCCGCTTCTCCCATAGGCAATGTTTCCATCGGGATGGAATCCTCGTCGGTTGCTATCTGCATGCCGTCCCCGGGGGTCAGTTTTTCCCAGTCCCGGTACGTCTGTTTTTGCCTCATCAGGTTCGTACCGAGCCGCAGGGCCGCCATTGTGTTCATCTGCTCGATCGGGAACGACATAAGGAGCCGTTTCGTGTCCAAAAGGTGATGGTACTGTTTAAGGGTCGCCTTGAAGGAATCCAGCTCTTTTTGTTTAGGCATTTTCCCGTGGATGAGAAGGTAGCTGACTTCTTCGAAGGTCGAATACGCACAGAGATCGAAAATATCGTACCCCCTGTAGATAAGCATTCCTTTCGCGCCGTTGACGTAGCCGATTTTCGATTCACACGCGATTGCACCCTCGAGGCCGGGGCCGACAACACAGTCAACCGGCCATTTGATTTTCTTTGTCAGATGGGGTTCGGGAGCAAAATCAGTTTCCCTGTATGCGCGTTCCTTTGCCGTAATAATGATCTCTTTAACTTGCTCAAATGCTTCTTTCTTCGAATGGTCCATATCCTTCTCCTCCTCTTTTTCACACTGCTTTATTTTGGCCACACTGTAGCCCATTCCCATCGGTCCGTCAAATGCTTCGCGGAATATGAAGGAACATGCAGACGAATGGAATTCTATTTATTATATTGTATGAAGTTAATAAAGAATAGTTTAGGAGGATTCTATGAATATGGGTAACAAAACGAAAAGAAAAAGAATAATTCTCTTTACCATAGTAGCTATTGTCATAGGGGCGCTCTGTTTCACCGCGGGCAGTCTTCTGGCTTCTCCAATGCAGGAAGAGGAACCTGAAAAGAGACAGGAGGAAAGAGTCCCGCCGCCACCGGCGGACATAAGCGGTGCCGTAAGCCTCCAGGAATCTTTCAGGCAGGTAGCGCAGAAAGTCCTGCCCGTTGTAGTGGAAGTAAATGTAGTCGAAGTCATACGCCAGCCGGCGCCCGACGGCATGAATCCCTTCGATTTCTTTTTCGGCCCTGACCCTGACCGGGGAGAAGGGCAGGACCGGGAATACCGCAGACCGGGTCTCGGCTCCGGAGTTATCGTCCAAAAAGAAGGGCGAAAAGTCTACGTGCTTACCAACAGCCATGTGGTCGGCAATGCCGACGAAATAAGCGTCAGTCTCTACGATCAGCGGGAATTCGAAGCGAAAATAATCGGGAAGGACCCGCGTCTCGATCTTTCACTTATTGAATTCGATACAAAGGAGGACGTACCGGTAGCCGAACTCGGCGACTCCGACGCGTTATACGTAGGCGACTGGGTTCTGGCAATCGGGAACCCTTACGGTTTCGAATCGACGGTGACCGCGGGAATCGTGAGCGCCTTAGGCAGGGAGCCGGAACCGACCATGCAGGTTTCCGGTTTTACCGATTACATCCAGACCGACGCCGCGATTAATCCCGGCAACTCAGGCGGCGCACTGGTCAATCTGCGCGGCGAAATCGTCGGCATCAATACGTGGATCGCGAGCAGAAGCGGCGGCAGCGTAGGGGTCGGATTCGCCATACCGATCAACAACGCGAAGAAAGCGATCCAGGATTTTATTAAAACCGGAAAGGTCGAATACGGCTGGCTCGGGGTGAGCATCCAAGACACGGACCCGCAAATACTGCCGGGGGTGGCGGAAGATCTCCAAATCGCGGACGGAAAAGGGTCGCTGGTAATCAATGTGTACACCGGTTCTCCCGCGGAAAAGAGCGGGTTTCTCCCCGGAGACTTTATCACGCGGGTGGGGGACACAAACATACGAGACTCGAATCACCTTACCCGGATCGTGGGCGGCATCAAGCCCGGGGTAACCACGGAGTTTACTATTATCAGGTATGCAAAAGAAATGAAACTCGATGTGACCCTCGGAGAAAGACAATCCGAAGAAGAACTGGCGGAAGCGACCAATCTTTGGCCGGGACTTACGGTCATCGGCACGGTTAAAGAAATCAGAAAGGAACTCAATCTTCCTGAAGATATGAAAGGCGCCGTCATCGCGGGGGTGTTTCCTGAAACTTCGGCCGCAAAAGTGGGGCTGAAAGCAGGCGACGTGGTAACTGCCATAGAGAAACAGGACATTACCAATGTCCTCGATTTCTATCAGACCCTTAACCAAACGAAGAGTAAAGAAGTAATGTTCCGCGT
>CAYWIK010000097.1:3235-6677 GCA_964458315.1 uncultured Spirochaetales bacterium
GAAAAAACCGTACCTTCATCGGCTTTCGAGTGGACTTCGATATTCCAATTGTGCGCGATAATAATAGAACGCACGATCGAAAGCCCGAGGCCGAATCCCTGCTCACGCCTGGACCTTGAACCGCGGTAAAAAGGATCGAAAATAAGCTCGAGGTCGTCCTCGGACATGCCCGGCCCTTTATCCTCGATTTGGATGGTGACTTCCCGATCATCCTGAAAGGCCCGCAGTATTATTTGATCGCTTGCTTCGGTGTACCGCAGGGCATTGTTGAAAAGGTTTTCTAAAGCCCGCGATACGAGGCTTTTGTCGGCGTTTACCAGAAGGTCCTCATCGATATCGATGGAATAGGCAAACTCCCTGTTTAAGACCATAGCGTCATCCCGATAAACTTTGGCAAGTTCGAGGAGATAGGTTTTTAATGCAACCTCACCCTGTTTCAGCTGCCATTCCCCGGTTTCCATCTTCACAAAATCGATGAGTTCGAGGATCCTTGATTCCAACACCTTTGATTTATCGGCGAGAATACGGAGATATCTCTTCAGGATGTCCGGGTCATCGGCAAAACCGTCGGAAATCGCTTCGATATATCCTTCGATCGAGGTAAGCGGCGTCTTCAAGTCGTGGGAAACCGCCATAAGAAACCTGGATCGGCGGTCTAATTCCTCTTTCAGGGCTGTTCGCATTTTATCGAAGGAGCGGGTGAGAGAAGCGAGTTCGTCGTCGCCCTCTACGTGAAGCGAAAAATCGAGGTTTCCCGATGCAATTTTTTTTGTCGCCTCTTCAAGATTTTGGATGGTCTTGTTTGTCGAACTCAGCATGAGGCTGCTGACGATAGCCGCCAAGCCTAGAAGAAGGAGGAACAGGTAGACAAAGGTCCCGAGGCTGAAGAGCCGGATCGGCCGTTCATCCTTCTCTTTTTCCATCCGCACGAGCATCCGAAGCTCTTCCTGCTCTCCCGGAACAGCTTCGAGGAAATATTGATAGCCATGAAGATTGGACTGCATCAGCCCGGAAATCTCCTGCTCGTTAATTTTGGTGTTTTGCTGGAACTCCGCGAAACTGGAGACGAGAATATTCATCTCCGAATCGAAGAGAAGTATGTCGACCCCCTTCGGAAGGGCCTCCTCTTTCCTCGACGGAAAAGGCTTTTTTGTTAAGGTGTACATCCGCTTATTTGCCCACTCCATGATGTTGGTGCGATTGAAAAGCATCTGGTTTTTCTGCAGATAGATAAACTGGATATAGGCGACCATGAGGGCCACAAGAATCGGGATGATAATGATAACGACAACAAGAATGGTAAACTTACTCTGTAGTCTCATCCGCCGTCCTCAACTAGATTTTCTCCACCGTGAGATCTTTTGCAGAAAACATATAGCCGGCGCCGTGGATTGTCTTGATATACTCGGGATGGGAAGAATCCGTTTCAATTTTTTTTCTGATTCGCTGGATGTGGACTGCAACCGTAGTGATATCGCCGTACGCGTTTCCCCAAACCTCGCTGTATATCTCTTCAGGGGTAAGCACCTTGCCCGCGTTTTGGACCAGCAGAAGCAGCACGGCAAACTCTTTCGGCGGGAAAGGAATGCGTTCTCCGTCTTTTTCGCAGTAGTAGCCCTCTACGTCGATCGTAAATTTACCGAAGGTAATCGTTTCCCTTTTCCGTCTCTGGTACCGGAGAGACCTTCTCAGGTGCGCCCGTATCCGGGCCACAAGAATTTTTGGTGAGAACGGCTTGGGAATAAAATCGTCGGCCCCTATTCCAAGTCCTAAGACCATGTCTTCGTCGGAATCCCGGGAAGAAACGATAACCACGGGGATATTACTCGATTTCCTTGCCTGCTGAAGAAACTCGAAACCGTCTATCCCCGGAAGGTTTAGATCGAGAACGATAAGATCATAGAGCTGCTCCCGTAAAGCGGACAGACCTTCCTCGCCGGTTTCGCAAATGCGGCTGGCAATTCCTTCTTTTTCAAGATATAAACCAACCAGTTCGGCAATTTCGAGTTCATCTTCGATAATCAAGACACGCGCCTGCATCCCCGCCCCGTATGAACATCATAGCCAAGTTCGGCGTTCATGTCTGCAGCATAAAATTAAGGCGGCTTTAAAAAAAACCGGTTCACATACCAAAATGATATATGAACCGGGCCCGTAGGGCTGCATCAAATGAATCGCCATAACCTATAGGAGGAAGGTTATTGTGAGATAATATACAGCATATCGCGTTCCCTTTCCATTAACATGCAATAAATAGATTTAAACAAATAGTTTAAATTTACCACACCTCTTTCTAACTGCAGCCGTGGCCGGTGTGGGACGCGCATTCTTCCCCCGAATCCAGGACTTCCCCGCGCAGCCACGCTTCAGCTGCGGTACGCGCCGGCCCGCCCAAACCCCGGTATACTTCGATACCGTACTGCTTGAGCATGGAAACGGCGCCGCCTCCCATGTTTCCGGCAAGCATAACGGTAACTCCCCGCTCTGCAAGCTGCGGGATAATGCTGCTTTTACATCCGCAGCCGGCGGGGGGCGTCAGCCGCTCTTCGCGGACAATCTTTGACCCGTCCTCGACGGTGAATATGGTAAATTCGGCACAATGGCCGAAGTGAGCGTCTATGGTTCCCTGTGAAGTCGGCAATGCTATTTTCATACTATACTTCTCCTTATCCGATTTTCTCGGCATCATATCCCGCATCGTCGAGGAGATCAACCACCTTTTTCGATGGAATGTCGCCCTCGACTTCTACTTTCTTGATACGTTTTTTTATCCCCAGAGAATTGAGGATTACATTGATCGAACTGAACATCATCGCCCCTTCGGCAATGGCGGGATAGAGCACTCCGCTCATGGCCAAAGGAATTGCTACAACATTGTAGAAAAATGCCCAAAACAGGTTTTGCCTGATTTTTTTGAAAGTGGCCCGGGAGATAAGGATCGCATCGAGGACCTTTCTTAGGTCTCCCTGGACAATCACCATGTCCGCGTTCTCGATGGCGAGGTCGGTACCGGTGCCGATGGCAATCCCTAAATCAGCGGATTTCAGGGCCGCCGCGTCGTTGATTCCGTCACCGATCATCGCTACAACTTTTCCCTGCTTCTGATACTTCCTGATCCAGCCCACCTTTTCTTCCGGCCGCACACCGGCGGCCCAGATCTCCACACCGGCTTGTTCGGCAACCACGGCAGCCGTTTTTTCGTGGTCGCCGGTAATCATGACCGGCGTGTAGCCGGCTTTTTTTAAATTTTCCACCGCTTCGGCGGAAGTCTCTTTGAGCCGGTCGGCTATTGCAAAAAAGCCGGCGGGCCGGTACGCGCCGGCCGGGCCCTCCGCGCCCCCCTCCGTTTCTTTCGCCAACTCGATCACCGTATAACCTTTTTCCATCTGCTCCCGGTAGCGCTCCGGGTCCTCGGGCCGGCCCACGAAAAAACGGCTGCCGC
>CAYWIK010000098.1:0-6633 GCA_964458315.1 uncultured Spirochaetales bacterium
TAAATCTTACCTATGCAGTCCGGGACGGGATTGTCACCCATTGCGGCGAAAAATTTGAACAGCGGATCGAGCCCGATTTTACCGTAAAAGATTTAAAAAGGGTAAATACAAGAGAGTTTAGGCCGGCTACCTGGGAAGGTGTGGTGGTGAGGATGTCCGACAAGGTCGCCTATCTCGGAAGGGACATGGAAGACGCCGTGCAGCTCAAGGTCATCGACGCGGACGAGCTTCCCCGGGAAGTGGCCGAGATTTTAGGGAGGAGAAACAGCGATATCATCGATACCCTGGTCAACGACATCGTTTCCACATCAAATCGGACCGGGACCGTCGGATTTTCCGATACCGTTTACGCAGCGCTTCTTATCCTCAAGGAATTTAATTACCGGCGAATTTACAACAATGAACGGCTCGCTAATTACCACGCCTACTTCGAACGGATCCTGACCACCTTATACAAATATTTGGAAGGAATTTTTTCGACCTACGGCCTCAATTACGAAAAATATAAAATGGAATACAACATCCTTGCGGTCCGGTTCGGCGACTATATCCGGAAAATGAAGGTTTTTTACGAAGAGGTGGACGAGTCGTACGATCAAGCTGTCATTGATTACTTAGCCGGAATGACCGATGATTATGCTATCGAATGTATTTCCGAAATCATGATACCTAAAGAGTTTGAACATCAATTCCATGCGCTCTTGTACAAAGGCACGGAAACATGATAATGTTGAATACGTAGAATGAATAGAATGAAGTTATTTGAGGTATAAAATGCCGTTTTGTATACTGGAGAAGGACAGAAAAACCTTCGAATATGTGAAAAAATATGTCGAGTTCCTGGAGAATAACGGGACTACCTGTCTCATCCTGGACAATCAGATCCAGACCGAGGAGATAAAAGCGCATCTTACGGGCATCGGGTTAGATCCGGGAGCGGATAGTATAAAAAAACAGGAAGTGACCAGATGGATCCGGGAAAATGCCAGACCCTTTAGGGATTATCTCAATAGTATCAAGCTGATCTACGTGGTGTGGAAATGCATGGGCAACGAATGGGAAGAAATTACCTGGGAAGAGTTTGTGAAAATAGAGGAACGCCTTAACAAGCTTAAATATAACTGTCTCGATACTATTTTCTGAATCAGAACACCATACTGTTTATATAGTCGTCCATGAACGCCGGTGACGACGAAAGTTCCACATATTTGGTCTTGGCCGCGATCTCCTTGCAGTTCTTATAGTGTTCCTTCGACAGAAGGGCCATGATTGCGCCGGAGCCGGCGGCGTTTCCGATTACCCGTATCCTGTTTTCCAACGCTTCCGGAATAATCCCGAGATGCACCGCATGGTGTTTGTCGATATAGCTTCCAAATCCGCCTGCGAGATATACCGTATCGATATCGGTCACCTCTTTCCCCGCCTCTTTGATGAGGGTATTTATTCCCGCGGCGATCGAGGCTTTGGCGTTCTGTATTTCCCGTACGTCCCGCTGGGTGAGAAGGATCGTATCGCCGTGGGAGGTTTTTGAAGCATCGACGAGCTTAAAGGCGGCCTGCCCTTTTTCTTCGGCCAAGTTTTTCGCCAATTTCTTGCCTATGCCGTTTTCGATTTCATCCGGCTCCTGCATCCTTCCGGTTTTGTCGATGATACCGAAATAGAGGAGGGTAGAGATGGTGTCGACGATTCCGGATCCGCAGATGCCAATCGGTTTCCCCTCCGCTATGGTGGTATAATGAAGCGATTCTTCGCCCATAGTCACAACATTGATGGCGCCGGCAATCCCGCCTACGCCGTCTCTGATGGTGGCGCCTTCGAAGGCGGGTCCCGCTGCTGTTGAGCAGGCGATGAGCCCGTTCCTGTCCCCGAGCATGATTTCACCGTTGGTCCCGATGTCGATAAGAAGGCCGAGTTTGTCCGATTCCAGCAGCCTGCCGGCAAGGGTGGCTGCGGTGATGTCGGCGCCTATATAGGCGGAAATGCCCGGAATGAGATAGGCCCGGCCGCTTTCCGCAATCCGCACGCCCAGTTCTTCGGCCCGCACCTGCATCGGTTCCAAAGCGGCGGGAATAAACGGCGCGGCGGCAATGTTCTCAGGGGGCAATCCGGTAAACAGGTGCATCATTGTAGTGTTTCCGGCCACGGTCATGCTGTACATGTTTGATAGGGGAATATCATGCTTTTCAGACAGCGACGAGATGAGGGAATTGAGCTGGTCGACTATACCCGTCCTGAGGGTTTCTAACCCGTTCTCGTTTGTCATTGCGTGGTTGATTCGGGATATTACATCCTGGCCGTACGCCTTTTGTACATTCAATCCCGAGGCGACGCCCACTTTTTTGCCGTTATTCAAATCCATGAGATACACCACCACCGTCGTAGTGCCGATGTCTACCGCAATTCCGTAGTTGGAGTTTTCCGTATTTCCGGGTTCGAATGCGATAAGGTTGAAATCGTTATATACGCCTGTGACGGAAAAACCGTTTTTCCGGAGAACCGACGGGAGTTCTTTAAGCTGTGAGAAGCCGGCCGTATGGTTCGGGATAGAGAGGGCGTCTTTTAATCTCGTCAGATCGTCCCGCTGGTCTTCCAAATCCGGTTCCTTCAGGGTGACATGTTTTTTTTGCACGCAAGGCTCAAGTTCCCCGACAAAATCCACCCCTTTTTCGAGAATCTCGATGTGGGACGCGGCGGACGGGATGGTCACCGTGATATCGCCCCTTACTTCGGTAACGCAGGCGAGCCGATACCCCTGGCCGAGCTCGATTTCCGAGAGCTTTTTGCGCTCCACTTCAGCCGTTTCCGATACCCCGCCGCCTTCGACTTTCACCAGGCATTTGCCGCACACTCCCCGTCCGCCGCAGGGCGTATCGATCTGCTCCCGGTCTTCTCGTTCGAGGGCCTCGAGAATCGTGGTGCCTTGTTCGCACCGCACCTCATGTTCCGTATCGCCGCGTAATACTTTCACACTGCATGTCGCCATAATCATCTTCCTTTGTACATTTATTTGATCAACTATTGTTTTGCCGTCATTCCTAAAAGTCTACATGTTTTTATTTATTTTTCAAGTGTACACCCCCGGCTGTACACGCGCGGCAAGCTTGTTTCTTATTCGCGTCCATGTTATTTTATAAAGCTATGGGACGAATAAAAATAGTTGAAGCGGTCAAGAAAAGAACAATTCTGGTTTCCGACGGTGCTTGGGGTACGATGATGCAGAAAAACGGCCTTACCTCCGGAGAATGTCCGGAAATGTGGAATATAGAAAAACCGGAAAAGGTGATAGACATCGGAAAATTATATATCGATGCCGGATCCGATATCATAGAAACGAACAGCTTTGGCGGCACCTCATTCAAGCTTGCGTACTACGGGCTCAATGAGAGGGTTGAGGAACTCAACCGTAGAGCGGCCGCATTGTCGCGGAAGGCCGCCGGTGAAGACCATTGGGTCATGGGTTCCGTCGGTCCTACCGGGAAAATGGTGGTGATGGGAGACGTGACGGAAGAGGATTTTTATCATGCCTTCCGCGCCCAGGTCCTCGCTCTCGAGGCGGGCGGAGCGGACGCATTGATGATCGAAACCATGAGCGCCCTCGACGAAGCGCGCGCCGCAATCCGCGCCGGCCGGGAAAACACGGGCTGTGAAATTATCGGTTCCTTTAGTTTTGAGCGGACCCCCAAGGGGGATTTTCGCACCATGATGGGGGTCACCCCCGCGGATGCCGCTAAGGCCGCGGTTGAGGCCGGCGCGGATATTATCGGGGCAAACTGCGGAAAGGGGTATGAAGGCATGGACACGGTGGTGCGGGACCTGAAGGATGCCTGTCCTGATGTGCCGGTCCTGATCCAGACCAACGCCGGAATCCCTCAAACGATCAACGGAGATGATGTCTTTCCCGCAACGCCTGAAGAGATGGCCGGACAGGTGGGGCTCTGGATCGAAGCGGGGGCCGGGATTATCGGCGGATGCTGCGGTACTACTTCCGACCACATAGCCGCCATCCGCCGGGCAGTCGATTCATATCTTTCTTAAGGAAAATTTTAATGAAACCGTTCAAGGTAAAAATCAGTGTAATTGAAGATAAGAATTTACAGGCGGAGATTCAGACCCGTCTTGACAACCTCACAAAACCGCCGGGCAGTTTAGGGAGGCTCGAGGAACTGGTCGTGCAGTACTGTCTCTGCCGGGGGGATGCGGACGCACGCATCGGCGCCGTGAAGATATTCACCTTTGCCGGGGACCACGGAATTACGGAAGAAAATGTTTCCCCCTTTCCATCGGAGGTGACGGTACAGATGGTGGCAAACATGGCGGCAGGAGGGGCGGCAATCAGCGTGCTTTGCAAAGACGGCGGAATCGAGTATTCGGTAGTCGATATCGGAGTGAAGGGCGATGTATCCGCGGTTACGGGAGTGTTGCAGCGGAAGGTGGCGCGGGGGACCGCGAACTTTCTTCGCGGACCGGCCATGTCGGAGGAACAGTGCAGCCGGGCCCTTGCAATCGGGAAGGAATGTGCCGCTGAAGATTTCGGCCTTTTCGGGGTCGGTGAAATGGGAATCGGCAATACATCATCCGCTTCCGCGTTGGTTTCACTCCTTCTAAATCTGCCGGCGGAAGAGACGACCGGGGCGGGGACCGGGGCGTCCGGGGAGCTGCTCCGTCACAAGGCGGAGGTGATCAACAACGCCGTTATGTTTCACCAAAAAGAATGGGACGGTTCCGGCTTCGATGCTCTCCGGCGTTTAGGGGGATACGAGCTTGCCGGGATGGCGGGGCTGATGCTCGGCGCGGCGGAGCGGAGGATACCGGTTGTGGTCGACGGATTTATTTCCTCAGCCGCGGCATATGCCGCCGTACGTATGTATCCGGAAGTCAGGGACTATCTTATTTTCTCCCACGCGTCAGCGGAAAAATTCCATACTGAATTTTTAAACAGGATCGACGCAAAACCGGTCATGGACCTGCAGATGCGCCTCGGCGAAGGGACCGGCTCAGCCCTCGCAATGCATATTGTCCGACAGGCGTTAAACTGCTATCACCGGATGGCAACCTTCGACTCGGCAGGCGTTTCAGGGTCCGCGGCCGAATAAGCTTAAGGAGCCGCTATGCCGATTACCATACCCGACCGTTTGCCTGCAAGTAATGTTCTTTCCAATGAAAATATTTTCATCATGGATGAAACCAGGGCGCTTCACCAGGACATCCGCGCCCTTCGGGTCCTTCTCCTTAATTTGATGCCCGTGAAAATTACCACGGAGACCCATATGCTCAGGCTTCTTTCCAACTCTCCCCTTCAGGTCGAGGTGGAATTGATTCATCCCGCGGGACGAATTCCCCGTCATACGCCGATTGAACACTTAAGAGCGTTTTATAAAAACTTCGACGATGTCCGGCACAAAAAATATGACGGATTGATAATTACCGGCGCGCCGGTGGAACAAATCGACTTCGAAGAAGTAGATTATTGGCATGAGCTTTCCGAGATCATGGAGTGGTCCATCCACCATGTGACGTCGACCCTTCATATTTGCTGGGCCGCGCAGGCGGGTCTCTATTACCATTACGGGATCGAAAAGCACCCGCTTTCCGGGAAAATGTTCGGTGTGTTTCCCCACCAGGTTACCAATCCGAAAATTCCGCTGGTCCGCGGTTTCGACGATACTTTTGTCGCCCCCCATTCCAGGCATTCGGAAGTCCGGCGGGAAGATGTGCTCGAACATCCCGAGCTCGAAATACTGTCCGAGTCCGATGAAGCGGGAGTGTATATCGTCCTCGCGAAAAACGGCATGATTTTCGTAACCGGCCATGCCGAATACGATCCCCTTACGTTAAAAGAAGAGTTCGAGCGGGACCGGAAAAAAGGCGTTCAAATCGACGTTCCAAAAAACTATTTTCCCGACGATGATCCCGAAAGACCGCCGCGGGTTCGATGGCGGAGCCATGCTCATCTGCTCTTTTCAAACTGGCTCAACTACTATGTTTATCAGTCGACGCCCTACGATATTAATCAGATTAGATGAGGCGTCGACGGCGGCTTTTATTCTCCGAGCATTCCCTTTTTTAAACCTTCATCCGCGGGAACTTCGCCGAGCCAAATCGCGAACAAGGCTTGTTTGAAATCGAGTCCCGGAATAAGGGCCTTCTGCGAACCGTCAATGCTGGTCTGTACGCCGAATCCTGGAATATAGGTGACTTCATAGGTACTATTTTTTTGCACGTCCGACGAGAAGACGGCGTTGAACTGATCGATCTTGTCCTTTGAGGTGGTATATCCTTCCGTCTTGCTGTTCGCAAACCCCTGGTTCCACGCGTCAATGATGCTTTTGTTGTCTACATTGCGGACGAACTGAAGCCTTATCACCATGGTTTCGTCAGCCTCTATAATTTTTTTCCGGTTAGATGATTTGTTTTTCAAATAAAGTCCGCCTGCATAGACTTTAATAAACGCCTTTTTCCGGAGTCCCGCGCCGTTTAGTATCAGGGTCTCCCCCCCTGCCTGCAGGGTGTCGGGAAGCTTTACTCCTCCCACCGTCTCGGCAAAACAAAAAACCGCTGCAATCATGAGTACAAATCCGATTAAGATTTTTTTCATTGTCTTATGCCTCCTTCCGCACCAGCAGTATACAACAG
>CAYWIK010000099.1:0-6586 GCA_964458315.1 uncultured Spirochaetales bacterium
TCTCTCCTCACCGTAAGTCACGAACAGTTTATCATCGACAACGAGATCATCAGTATGGCGATACGGGCGGTCCGGGGCATTGAGGTGAACGAGGACACCCTCGCTTACGATGTGATCAAGGAATACGGCATGTCCGGAAACTATCTTTTCTCCGAGCACACGGTGGAGTATATGAGGAGCGAGTTTGTTATACCTACATTAGCGGACCGGAACCAACGGCAGATCTGGGAAGAACTCGGGATGGAAGACATTCGTGAAAAGGCCCGCAAAAAAGCGACGGAGATTGTCCGGGAAACTATTTGGGAGGACGCGCTGCCTAAGGAGCTGGACAGAGAGGTGCGGAACCGGTTTCCGATTCATTTGCCGGAGCGAAAAGCTTGACCGCATGGGTATAGCTGCATACTCTCCTCTCCTTGCAGCCGGCTAAATCCGCAGCCGGTGCATCTTTTTGTCAAAAATTCTTCGGCTGTTCCGTTTTGAACGCGCCGATAAAGAGAATGACCAGCACGGCGAGACAGAGAGCCGCCGCAATCCCGTAGTTTCCCCTTCCTTCCAAGGAGATACTCCAGAGATAGGGCCCTACCGCGCTGCCCGCAACGATCCACGCCATGGCAAACCCCGAGACCGCGCCCAGATGCTTTCTCCCGAAAAACCGCGGCCACGCCACATTGCCGGTCACCCCGAAAAGGCCCTGATTGATGCCGAGACCCGCAGTGACCATTACTACCGGCAAGCCGCGGCTGAGGAGCATCACCCCTGCGCAGAGGAGGATGAGTCCTGCAATCTGGGTAAGGAGGATGTATTTGAGCTTGATGTAGTCGCTTGCATAACTCCCGAGGAACTGAAATCCTACCGCAACAAAAGAGGATGGAAGAAAAATCGACACCGCCGTTTCCCGCGGAAGTCCGGAGCTTTCGAATATCGAGATGACGTGAAAAGTGAAGGCGGTGACAACCAGGGCCGACATGAGGAGTGAAAGGGTCAACATCCAGAAAGTGTAGCTCCGCCGCGCTTCTTTCAATGTGAACTCCCGCACTGCCACGGTTTCGGTGTGGACCTTCCGCTTCGGGGTGTGGATGGCGCCGTCGGGAATGAGGCCGTGGTCCTCCGGTTTGTCGCGGTAGAAAAGGAAGACGAGGAGTGCAAAGCCGGCGCCGACGATGACTGCAAGCACTCTGTACGCGCTGCGCCAGCCTGTGCGCACGATCAAATATTCGAATACCCGGGGGGCGTAGGAGAAGCCGAAGGAAACCGACACCCCTAAGACGGCGTTGGCCAGGCCTCTCCGTTTCTCGAACCACTCCATCACCATGTTCCTCGATGCAAGGGTAAGGGAGCCCTGGCCGAAAAAACGAAGCAGGAAGAATCCGATGCTCATGACAGCCATGGGAACAATAATGGGAGGCAATCCGGGAAAGAGTGACCGGAGCCCTGCGGTAATGTCGTCGGAGAAGGAGAAGAAGACAAGTACGGCACCGAGTCCCACACTGACGACTATCCCCATGATCCGGGCTCCGGCGCGGTCGTACAGCCGCCCCGCTTTTGTAAGGAGGAGTGCGGAGGTTATTGTACCGATCAGATAGGCGAGGCTTAGGAAATTTCTCGGTATTGCCAGTTCATCGATGAGAAAGTCAGTAAAGACCGACACACCGACGGTCTGCCCCGGCGCACTCATGAGCATGCCGATGGTGCCGAAGCCCAGAACGACCCAGCCGTAGAAAAAGGGCCATCTGCCGGGGTCGAAGGGGTATTGTTTAAAAGAGCGTTTCATGATGCTTTTCTTTTCTTATACAATTTCTGTCTACCTCAGTTTTCCTCAAAGATATCCTGCCGGACCAGGCACTTTTTACCTCTTCCAATAAGATCTGTGCGGCCTACACGGGTGAGGGCCTCGACCACGAGCTTACGGTTTTCGGGATCGGTAAATCGGGAAAGGGCACGATGAAGCGACCTTTCCCGATTTCCTCGCGCGGAATATACAGCTTCACCAGTGAGGGGATTAGTCCCGGTGTGGTACATGCATGTCGATAGAGTTCCCGGAGTCGGATAAAATTCCTGCATTTGTTTCGGAATAAAATTTGTGTCCCGAAAATACTCGGCCAGTTCAACCGCGGAAAGGAGATCAGATCCGGGGTGGGCAATAATGAAATAGGGAAGAAGATATTGTTTTTTTTGAATCGACCGATTGATCTCTGAAAAATGGTTTCGAAATTCTTCATATACCTCTTTAGTTGGTTTCCCCATGAGGCGAAGCACCTTTTTTGATACGTGTTCCGGCGCCGCTTTGAGCTGACCGCTTATATGATGTCTACACATTTCGGTAAAGAACCGCCGATTTTTGTCCGCGAGCAGATAATCGAAGCGGATACCGGAGCGGATAAAAACTTTTTTAATCCCTGAAAGGCTCCGAAGTTTGGTAAGAAGGGAGAGATAATCGGAGTGGTCGATAATTAGGTTCGGGCAGGGTTCGGGTATAAGGCATCGTCTGTCCCGGCAGCTTCCGCGGGCCGGCTGTTTCTGACAGGCGGGACTGCGGAAATTTGCAGTCGGTCCTCCCACGTCGTGGATATATCCTTTAAAGCCTTCAGTG
Source organism: uncultured Spirochaetales bacterium (assembly GCA_964458315.1). Classification (GTDB taxonomy): domain Bacteria; phylum Spirochaetota; class Spirochaetia; order SPDA01; family CAZSGZ01; genus CAYWIK01. The sequence continues at coordinate 2,591 of CAYWIK010000099.1, forward strand.
TTTACGAGGATCTCCGCCTCCTGCAGGACCGATTTGTGGCTCCGGGACTGTACAATCCGGCCCTGATGGAATGTGAGGGAGCAGAAACTGCAGTCGCCGAAACAGCCCCTCGCATGGGTAATGCTGAACCGGACTTCTGTCAGTGCCGGGAACTCTCCTTCGGTTCGGTATTTCGGATGGCTGTCGCGGGTATACGGCAGTCCGTAGACCGAATCGAGCCGGCTGCGGTTCAGCGGGAGAGCAGGCGGGTTCTGGATCACATAGCCGTGTTCATACGGTTCGGCCAGAAGCCGGCCGTTTACAGGATCACTATTAATATACTGGGCGAGAAAGCTTTCCGCAAATTTATTCCGATTGCAGCGTATCTCCTCAAAGGCCGGAAGGACTGCCGGTGGAACTGTACTCGGTCCTCCTGTTTGTAAGCCTTCGAGACTGGATGTCCAATACACGGTCCCCCGAATATTTCGCAGGGCAGCTGCCGGTTCACCCCTGTTCAGTCGCCGGCCGATTTCGAGTATCGTGTTTTCCCCCATACCGTACACCAGCAGATCGGCTTTTGCATCGAGAAGAATCGACCTGCGGACCGAGTCTGTCCAGTAGTCGTAGTGGCCCATCCGCCTAAGGGATGCTTCGAGCCCGCCGATAATAACCGGGACACCCTTGAAGGCCTGTTTCACACAATTTGTATATACAATCGTCGCCCTGTTTGGACGCAGTCCGGGCTTTCCTCCGGGAGAGTATGCGTCTTTTTTTCGCCTGTTACCTGCAGCGCTGTAGTGATTTACCATTGAATCGACATTCCCTGCGGTAACAAGAAAAGCAAGCCGGGGTTTACCGAGGATACGAAAGTCGTCGATATTTTTCCAGTCGGGCTGTGCAATAATCCCGATCCGAAAGCCCGCTTGCTCCAGTACCCGGGAGATGACGGCGGCTCCGAAAGAGGGATGATCTACATACGCATCTCCTGTAACGAGAACGAAATCGAGTTCCTCCCACCCGCGTTTGCAGGCCTCCTGCAGGGTAATAGGCAAAAATTTACAAATTGTTTCCATTCATGACCTTATACAGAAATAGTTTTTTTTAACAATTGTTTTGCGTGAAAAAATTGAAAAAATTTATTATACTCTAGACAGCAAAAAAGGAAAGGAGAAAAAAATGCAGGTAAAAAAACGTATGACCCCCAATCCAATTACCGGGACGCCGAAAACGAGTTATAACGAAGCGGTACGGCTTTTACAGGAAAACGGCGTGCGGCACCTCCCCATTGTCGACAAGAAGGGAAAACTCGCGGGCATAGTCTCTCTCGAAGACCTCCTGAGTGCAAAGCCCTCCGGCGTGTCGACTTTGAGCGTGTACGAAATCGCTTCCCTCCTGGAAAGCGTACGAATGAATAAGGTTATGACAACCCCTGTCTATGCAGTTGATGAAAATTGCAGTCTTACGAACGCCGCCCGGTTTATGATCGAAAAAAAGATCGGCTGTCTGCCGGTAATGCAAGGGGAAAAACTCGTCGGAATTATCACCGATACCGATATCTTCGCGAACTATGTAGAAATATCCGGCGGAGGACAGTCGGGCTACCGACTCGAAGTAAAAATGCCCGATAAAAAAGGCGAGCTTGCTAAAATAGTACAGGCATTAGCAGCAGCAGGCAGCTATATCGTTTCTGTCACCCTGACCTATGACAAAAACGAACCGGTCTGCTACGCAGACATTAAGGAACGGGACGGCGACGAGAAAAAGATCCGGGAAGAACTTGGAAATCTCGAGGAGATGGAACTCTTAACATTCCGGCCCCACAAAGAAGACAAGCTTCTGTCCTTTTAATGGGCTGACAATTCCTTGCCAGGACCTGTTTACATACCGGCGCCTTCTAAACGGCGCCGGGCTCTAATTAAAAACTCAAAAAATATAATAAAATACCTTGGTTAATATGCTAAAAAGAGGTGCGGCATGGACCCGTTATTAAAGAAGCTCTACGAAATGTCTCCGGAGGAAGCCGGAGAATGTGAGAAACATCTGATGATCGGCGGCGGCACCCGACCTGCTCCCACCATTGTCCGGGGGAAAGGGGTTTGGATCGAAGACATTACCGGCAAGAAATATATCGACTGCACCAGTCAGAGCTGGGCCATGTACCTCGGATTTGCGAACGATGAGTTTACCGCAACAGTCACCGAACACATTAAAAACATCACCCATGTCCACCAGGGATTTGATACCCCCTCCCGCTACCTGCTGGCCAAATCCCTTGCAGAACGCGCGCCGTCCAAGATCAATCGGGTCTCCTTTACCGTAGGCGGGTCTGCTGCAATCGAAGGTGCGATAAAAATAGCGTTGAAAAACCGGGAAAACGCCCAGGAGTTTATCACGCTCATGGACGGGTATCACGGCACATCCCTGGGGATGATCGGTGCGGCCTGGGTGTCTACAAGAGCGATGGGAAAATATATCGGGGGTGCCCGTTTCAATCGGATATCGAAACAGTTCATCCGGGTACCGAACCCCTACTGTTACCGCTGCCCGTTGGGGCTGGAACGGGAAAATTGCAGGATGATGTGCCTAAAGATTCTCCGGCTTACTATCGAGCGGGGAGCCAACGGGCCTGTAGCAGGAATAATCATGGAGCCGCTGCAGGCCTCGGGCGGTCAGGTCATCTTCCCGAAGGAGTATCACCAGGGTGTGCGGGAAATCTGCGACGAATACTCAATCCCCCTCATTTGGGACGAGATCCAGACCTACTGCCGCATCGGTTCGTGGTTCGCTTCAGGGTATTACGGCGTAGAACCGGACATGATCTGCCTCGGCAAGGGATTGGGCGGCGGATTTCCGATTGCCGCTACCATGATCTCCGACGATTTGGAAGGTTTTTCACCGGATACAGAAGAACTGCACACTTTTGCGAACAATACGGTGAGTCAGGTCGCCGCTCTCAAGCAGATCGAGATGCTCGAGAACGGCATCCTGGAAAACTGCAACAAAATGGGTGCTTATCTGGGCAGTGAGCTGCTCAAACTGCAGAAAGATTTCCCGCAGATCGGTGATGTCCGGCAGGCGGGGCTTCACATCGGTGTGGAACTGGTCAAGGACCCGGAAACGAAAGTAGCCGACGGGGACCTGCTCAAGGCGGTGCGCTCCGGAGCCATGGACCGCGGCGTCATTTTCGGCGTTGGAGGGATGCTTAGAAATGTACTTAAAGTGAAGCCGCCGTTTATCATCAAAAAAGAAGAGTGCAACCGGGTTGTAGAGGTTATCTCCGAAGCCCTCAAGGGTTCGGTTTAGGAGCGGCCCACGAAGAGATTTGGAAGAGTACGCTTATAAAAAAATAAAAAATTAATCAAATTTTGAAGCAGCAGCGCCGGTTACCCCCTTATTATAGATAGAAGCCGTTGTTCTTTTACTATTGTTCTTTGATCGGCTTTACACTATATTTTTACTATATGGAGCCTAGGGTGGAAGAAATAGCCGAACTCTTGAAACACGAAATGTCCAGCGCTTTCGAGGTACGGGACGAGGAGTCTTTAAACCGCTGTGTCAATCTGCTTGCTCAGAACGCTGTCGGCAGGAGAGAGTATGAGCGGGAAACCTCCGGCATCAGGGGCGAGATAAAGATCCTGGCGGAAAAAATCGACCGGAATACGGAGCTCATGCGCCGGGGTTTTGAAGCGATGGACCAGCGGTTCGAGTCGCTGCAGCAAAATATGGACAAGCGCTTTGAGTCTATGGACCAGCGGTTCGAATCGCTGCAGCAAAATATGGACAAGCGCTTTGAGTCTATGGATCAGCGGTTCGAGTCGCTGCAGCATAATATGGACAAGCGCTTTGAGACTATGGATCAGCGGTTCGAGTCGCTGCAGCACAACATGGACAAACGGTTCGAGTCTATGGACCAACGGTTCGAATCGCTGGTCCATAATATGGATAAACGGTTTGAATCGATGCAGCAAAATATGGATAAACGGTTCGAGTCGATGGATAAGCGGTTCGAATCGCTGC
>CAYWIK010000100.1:0-6576 GCA_964458315.1 uncultured Spirochaetales bacterium
TAATTTCCGGTGACGGCGGACAGGGGTCTGTTCATTTCCGTCGGGAGAAATATGTCCCTAAAGGCGGACCGGACGGCGGAGACGGCGGCAGGGGAGGAGATGTTGTCTTTATCGTAAAAGAAAATCTTAAGACCCTCTTTCATCTAAAAACAAAACACATCTTTAAGGCAAAAAACGGCGAACCGGGAGCAGGAAAGAGGAAACACGGAAGAGACGGCGAAGATGTAGAAATTTCAGTTCCGCCTGGCACCATCATCAAAGACGGCGAAACCGGCGAAATTCTCAAGGATTTAAACGGGACGGAAAAACGGTGGGTGTTTCTCGAAGGCGGCAAAGGCGGACTCGGCAACTGGCATTTCCGGACCTCGAAAAATCAAGCCCCCCGTTATGCCCAGCCCGGAATGCCGGGGAAACACGCAATCATAAACGTCGAACTGCGAATAATCGCCGACATCGGTTTTGTGGGCTTTCCTAACGCGGGGAAATCGACCCTTTTAAAAACTCTTTCTAATGCAAGTCCTAAAATCGGGAGTTATCCTTTTACGACAAAGGTCCCTAATCTGGGGGTTTTAAAACTCCCTTCACGGGACATCGTGATGGCTGACATCCCGGGTCTTATCGAAGGCGCTTCCAAGGGGACCGGTTTAGGACATCGTTTTCTCAAACATATCACCCGGACCAGGGCCCTTGCCTTTCTCATCGATTGTTCCGAGGAAAATTTCGGCGAGCAGTTCAAAGTTTTAAAGAAAGAGCTTGCAGATTATCTGCCCGCCCTTCTTGATAAAAAACGAATCCTCCTCGGCACGAAACTGGATACCGACGGGGCGCGCTCCCGTATCGATGCTCTCGCGACGCAGTATCCGACGGAAAAGGTGATCGGAGTGTCTTCCTTTAATTATGAGGGAATTTCGACCGTAAAGGAAGAGTTTTCGCGTTTGGCCGAAGTATGAATATGAAAGTATGAATATGAAACTGGCAATTCTCGGCGGCACTTTTGATCCTCCTCATATCGGACATTTTTTCATCGCGGACACGGTGACCGTAGAGCTGGGATACGATTTGGTGCTCTTTATTCCTTCGAACATTCCGGCGCATAAAAGAGTCGAATCGAAGGTTTCACCTGAGGAACGTCTCGAGATGCTTGAAACCGCTATCGAAGGCAACCCCCGGTTCGGCCTCGATGATTGTGAGCTTCGCAGGGGCGGCATTTCGTACAGTATCGATACGGTGCGGGAGATCGCGGGCCGGTACAAAGGAATTTCGGGAAAACCGGGGCTTATCATCGGCGACGACCTTGTCGATGGATTTCCCTCCTGGAAAGAGTCTAAAGCCCTGCCTTACGAGGCGGATATTCTGGTGGCAAAGCGAACGGAATCCGGCCGCTCGGATTTGTCTTTTTCCCATACAAACCTAGGCAATATACGCATACCCGTTTCTTCCACGGAAATACGGGAACGAATTCGGAAAAAGCAGGCTTTTAGATACCTTGTAAATGAAAAAATATATTCGTATATTAGAGAAAAACATTTGTATGTCTATTGATATACCCCGGCATATTCTACAATTCGTAAAGACCCATGAGCAGCCGAAGCGGTACGAACACTCGATGCGCACCGCGGAAACTGCCGACCTCTTGGCGGAAAAGCACGGGGAAAACAGGAAAAAAGCCGCCGTTGCCGGGATTCTCCACGACATTGGAAGGGACATTCCAAAGGAGGATCTTATTGCGACGGCACGGAAACATTTTCCGATTTTTGCGTGGGAGGAGGCGCAGCCGGTGGTCGCGCACGGGAAAGCAGGGGCTTCTCTGGTAAAGGATGAACTTAAAATCGAGGACCCTGAAATTCTCGAGGCAATTGCCTATCATACCACCGGAAATCCCGGAATGGGAAATTTAGCGAAAATTATTTTTATAGCGGATGCAATTGAACCGGGAAGGAAACATATTACCGACAGTTTTTATAACCGGATACTGCATGTTTCTCTTGATGCCGCGATATTCAAGATACTCAATAGAAAGCTCGATTATCTCGAGGGGAAGCACACCAATGTGGCGGAGAATACGGTTAAATTATACAATGAATTGGCGCTAAGAGAGGTAGACAGAATTGAAGCGTAAAAAAAGAATCGATAAGAGCATATTTCTCCTCCTGCTCATCATCATTCTCGTCGCGGGCGCTGCGGTTTTTTTCATTCTAAAGTTTCGGACTGATGAGATGACCGAGACACTACAGGAAAAATCACCCTTTGCCGTGGCGTTTCTCATAACAGATAAAGATCAATGCATGTTCACGGAAGTTTTTTTCTATCACCCGGGGACCGCGAAGGGGGCGGTTTTGGACATTCCCGGTAATACCGGAACGATCATCGATTCGTTAAAAAAGATCGACCGGATCGACGTCCTGTTTGCTCAAGAGAAAACCGAAGCCTATATCAATCAAGTAGAAAGACTGATATCCGAGGACATACGTAATTATATTCAAATCGATCTCGAAAATCTTGTAGGATTGATCGATCTTCTCGAAGGACTTGAACTTTTTATCGCAAATCCGGTGGAAGAGATAACGGAGAATGAAATAATCCTCCTGCCCTCGGGAAGCATCCGGTTAGACGGAAGCAAAATTCGGACCTTTCTCAATTTCGCCGGAGATAATGCGGATGAAGAGTTTGAACGGACCAATCGGTATCAAAAATTCATCCAAGCCTTTTTAAAGAGAATCGGCGAGCAGGCGGACCAGCTCACAAGGGCCGAGTTGTATTCCTATGTGAGAAAGTTTGTAAAAACCGATATGGACAAGCGGGCCCTTGCTGCTTATCTTCTTGAATTGAAGAACTTGAATGTCGAACGTCTTGTATTCCAGCGTGTCCTCGGGGTGGAACGGATGGTTGACAATAAAAAACTCCTGTTTCCCCATTACGACGGAAAGCTTTTAAAAGAGTCGGTCAAACAAACGATCGACAGTATTTCGAATGCTGAAATTGCCGGTGCGGAGGAGCTTACCATCACCTTAGAGATTTTAAACGGCACCAACAGAAGGGGGCTTGCCGCCCGCACTGCTCAGCTGTACAAGAGTTTCGGGTATGAAATCGGGCGGGTCGGAAACGCGGATTCGTTTGATTATGAAAAGACCATCGTCATCGACCGGAAGGGCAACGTAAACAAGGCGCAGAAAGCGGCGAGCCTGATCCACTGCTCGATGATAGATACGGCCGCCCTTCCCGAACCTGGCGGTGATACTCAGTATGAATCACTTCCGGAACCAAAGGAAGATGTGGATGTAACACTTATTATTGGGAATGATTTTGATGGAAGATACTGCAAAGAGTGATCGTTCGGTCCAACATATCGCGCGCTTTATCGAGGACCGCAACGGTCTCGATACGGTAGCAATTTATATCGGCGAACAGAGCAGCTTTACCGATTATTTTATCATCTCAACGGTAACCAGCTGGACCCATCTTAAAGGACTTTTTCGTGAACTGAAAGGCTTTCTTTCCGACAGCGGAATATATCCGATTAATCATCAAAAACTCATGAAAGAGGATATGTGGATCCTTATAGACTGCGGTAATGTGGTCATTCATCTCATGGACCGGGAAATGAGGAATTTTTACGAACTGGAAAAATTATGGTATACGGGGAAAACGGTTTTTCACTCATCAAAATCTTCGAAGTCTAATTCGTCGTCATAGTCTATAGCTTCGTCTTCTTCGTCTAAAAACTCTTCGTCGTCGTCATCGTCGTCATCATCATCATCTAAATCTTCATCCTCGAGGTCTTCTTCGAAATCCTCTTCAAATTCGTCCTCGAAATCGTCCTCGAAATCGTCTTCGTAATCGTCAAAATCGTCATCATAGAGATCATCATCTTCGTCTGATTCGTCGGCCGCGAAGACTTCTGTTTCCTTGAACATCATATCATCATTTCCTCCCTATAAATTGCTAATCAATAGGAACAATCTAAATTTAAGCTATGAGCATGTCAACAGCCTTGACTCACCACTTTACAGTCGGTGAAATATATCTCATAGTAATGCCCATGATGGAAGATCGAGGGTACGATTTTCTCATTAAAAAAGCTTTAGAGGAAGACCTTGCCGAAACGGGAGACGTAACCACGAATGCAATATTCTCCTTTCAGCCCGGTACGGCCCGGCTGGTAAGCAAAGCGGAAGGAGTTCTTGCCGGCTGCGGCATGTTTACCCGGGTCTTTGAGATAATCGATCCTGAAATAAAGCTAAGGTATTTTTTTAAAGACGGCGACCGGCTCACTCCCGGAGATACTGTTGCGGAGGTAAAGGGAAGGGTAAGAAAGATCCTCACGGCAGAACGGCCCGCAATAAATTTTCTTTCCTATATCTCGGGGATTGCGACGGCGACAAGCCATTTTGTCGAAGCCGCAAGCGCGGGAGGGAATGCAGTCATTCTTGACACGAGGAAAACGCTGCCCGGCTACCGAGGGCCGGCAAAGTACGCGGTGACCGTCGGGGGCGGCAAAAACCACCGGATGGGGCTCTTCGATATGGTGATGATAAAGGACAATCATATCGATGCTGCCGGATCGATTACTCGGGCGGTCGAAAAAATACGGAAAGCTTATGGGGAACGATATACACTAGAAGTCGAGTGCAGAAGTTTAGAGGACGTGCGGGAAGCCCTCGGACTCGCTGTTGATATTATTATGCTCGATAATATGAAAATCGGGACCGTTTCCGCGGCGGTTTCTATGAGAAGAAACTTGAATAAAGAAAATATACTTTTCGAGGTTTCAGGCAATATGAGCATGGAAAAAACCCGAGAGATGAGCGGCACCGGAGTCGAATATATCTCTGTCGGCAGTCTCACCCACTCGGTAAAAGCATTCGATTTTTCCTTACAATTTAGAGGGGGGCCCGATGGCTGATGAGAAGTTTGACCTGATTGTGGTCGGAAGCGGGGTTTCCGGATTGAGCGCCGCGATTACCGCGGCAGAATCGGGACTCAAGGTTTGCGTACTTTCCAAGGAAAAGGAGTTATCAGAATGCAACACCTTCTATGCCCAGGGAGGTATTGTCGGAGAGGGAATCGACGATTCCCCCGAGCTTCTCGAAAAGGACATTTTCTTGGCCGGAGACCATCTAAACTACCGCGCCGCGGTCAGCCTTTTAGCTTCCGAAGGACCGAAGACCGTAACTGATTTCTTATTACATAAAGTAGGGGTCCCTTTTTACCGGAATAAGAACGGAGAATTGGATCGGACGCGGGAGGGGGCCCACTCAACCCGCCGAATTCTCCACGTTCGGGATGAATCGGGAAAAGCAATCGAGCTTTCCCTCCTTGAGTACAGTAAGAAGGTGGCGAACCTCGAGTTTAGAAGCAACCATTTCGCTGTTGATCTGATCATGAACAGCCACCATGCCTTAGACCCCCAGGAGCGATACAGAGCATCCGTGGTGATCGGCGTGTACGCGCTGAATCAGAACAAGGGCGAAGTGATTTCCCTTTTTGCTCCCGCGGTTTTGCTCGCTACCGGAGGTTTGGGCAACCTTTTTCTCCACACCTCCAACCCGGAAGGAGCGGTGGGAGATGGAATCGCCATGGCCTACCGTGCGGGCGCCACCATCTTGAATGCCGAATACGTGCAGTTTCATCCTACAAAACTCTTTCACCGGGACGTGAAGCGTTTTCTTATATCCGAATCACTCCGCGGAGAAGGCGCGAGGCTCATGACAAGGAAGGGTGAATATTTTATGAAGAAATATAATCCCGAACTCAAGGACTTAGCGCCGAGGGACGAAGTGTCACGGGCAATTTACCGGGAAATTGAACTGGATGCGGATGCTTTCGTGCTTCTCGATGTAACGGGTATAAAAAACATCTCCTTAAAGGACCGGTTCCCGAGCATTTACGCGACCTGTAAGGAAGCCGGAATCGACATCGAAAAAGAACCGATACCGGTGGTTCCGGCGGCCCATTATTCCTGCGGAGGCATCAAAGTCGATTTGGACGGAAGGACGACGGTGAACGGGCTGTACGCCGCGGGGGAGGCCGCCTGCACCGGAGTGCATGGGGCGAACAGGTTGGCGAGTGTCTCCCTCCTGGAAGGCCTTTACTTCGGCGTCCGGACCGGAAAAACAATCGCCTCAACAGAAAAAACCGTCTCACCGGAACTGCTTAAGCAAATACCGCCTTGGTTTTATCCGAAACACGAAATCGACTTTGATCCTGTGTTGATAAATCAAGACCTCCTCAATATCCGCTCCCTCATGTGGCACTATGCGGGAATCATCAGGACCAAGCGGCGGCTGCAGCGGATCTTGAACGATCTTAATTATCTGAGCCATAGAATCGAGCAGTTTTATCAAGAGGCGCGTTTGACGAAAACAATTATCGAGCTTAGAAACGCCATGCTCACCGCTTCTTTGGTTGCCAAAGCAGCTTTTAATAATCCCGATTCTCGGGGCTGTCATTATGTTCGCAAATAAGACGGCGGCTTCCGTTTTATTGACAAATATATTCTTTCGTTTATAATATCCCACACTATGCAGGGAGGAGCGTTCATCCGTTCTCCTGCAAAGGTGAATCTTCATCTGGAAG
>CAYWIK010000101.1:0-2935 GCA_964458315.1 uncultured Spirochaetales bacterium
AAGGAGGAGGACGTCCTGGCGGTGGTTTCCCTCATCAACGGGGGAGAGGCGGAAACCTTGAGCGGGCTTTCCCAAACTCCCTTCCTGTTCGACCGCGAGATCCTCATGCTCGAGAAGGACACAAAAACGGTTTGGAATAATCTTACCGATGCGGACTTTTCCCTCAAACGGCCCGCGGTGGGGAAGATTGAACCGGTCTCGGAAGAGAGCTATAAATCATTTGCCGATGTCATGGAAATCGAGGTGTTTTTTGAGAAGTATGTTCCCGAAACCGCAAAAATCGCGCGTGTAGAGACGGACGCCGGTCCGTGTCTGTTCATCTTCAACGACAAGCAGGACGGGTATCCGATGATCCTTGGAATGAAGGTGTGGTGAGATGAAAGTTGTACGATACCTCGCCTTGCTGTTTTTATTAGGCCTCCGCGCGGACGTATTCGCTCAGGAGGCAACGGTCACCTATGTAGACGGCTGGGTGGATATCAAGAACAAGTCCGGGGACCTCGTTGAAGCGTGGGAGGGAGACCTCCTCTATATCGGCGAATCGGTCATCACCGATGAGGCGAGCTACGCCGAGCTCGAGAAGGAGCAGCGCGCGGCGGTCATCAAGATTGCTCCGGACACGGTATTCACCATCGGGGAAGTCGAAGAGAAGGGGAACAAGCGGACGGTCCTTTCCGCTACCCTCGGATCCGTTGCCTACAAATTCAACCGTACCCTTTCGGGCGGGCCGAGAATTTCCACACCGAGCATAATTGCCGGCGTGCGCGGGACCGAATTTACCGTGTTCGCGGGGGTGGACGGTTCTTCCCTCCTCGCGGTAGAAAGCGGGGAGGTCGATGTAACTTCCGAAGGCGAAACGGTACGGCTCCTCCCGAAAGAGGGAGTGGAGGTGCGGCCCGGGGAAAAACCGGGAGAAAAGTTTCAAGTCCTCCGGGGACAAATCGATTACAGCACCTGGAACCGGCAGCGGTTTAATGCTTTTCTCGACGACCCGGTCGGTACCATTCTTGCGCTCAGCAAGAAGCTGGATGATTACATTGAGGAAATAGAAACGATTCTGCCGCTGTTACGGGAAAACCAGGAAAAACTCGAGGCTGGAAGAACAAAGCTCCAACAGTTGGAAAAGGAAGAAGGAAAGGAAGCTCGGTATGAATATTACAAAGAAACGGTATTCCCCCTCGAGGTTGAAACGAGCTACCTCGGTATGAATAGAAGGTATTATGCCCTTTCCGCACTGTCTATGCGGAGGTTCCTTATAGGGAAAATATACATGGAGATGAAAACACGATACATTACAGACAGAAATGATCACTTGTATGAAGAGTTTCTCGCAGCGTACGAGAGTTTTCTGTCCGATTTCGAGAAATATATAGTTCCGCACTTGATTGAGGCGGACATTTAATATTGGAGGTGAAGAAATGAAAAGATTATTAATTATTTCTATACTGTTGGTATTTTTCCTCGTATTTGCCGGTCTTACCGGCTGCGATATGTTTTCGGGACTCATCGGAGGCGGAAAGAGCATAAGCGAGCGGATTGATGCCTTCGAAACCGATTTAAACCAAGAAGACAGGAGCGGTATGTACACCCATTTTCATGAGAACACGGCAAACAGAGACCAGATTGCCGATGCGGATGTTCTTAATGACGGCCCCTTAGGGTACGCGAACCAGCCGTTTACCCTTTCTCCCGGAACGCCGGAAGATTCCGGTACCTCGGGACAAAAAAGCGTTTCAGTGGAGATTACGAATGTAAATGTCCCTGCAAGCGACCCGATCGTTGCTGAGTTCATCATGCAGGAGGACGAAACAGGATCGGGGAACTGGTTAATACGGGAACTCACCATGACCTACGGCGGTACCACATATACAATTAGAAAGATAGGAATGTAATGGGACTACTACGAAGAGACGAGCCGGACCAGTCTCCCCGAGAATTCTGGGCGGAAATCGAAGAAAGGCACGGGGGGAAAGTACGGTTTTACACATTTACCCGGTTTATCGGCCGTTCTCAGGCGCAGATGGTAAACCTGCCGGGCCTTTTGTACATTATCAATAATATTCTCTATTTCGAGGATTTTGAAAAAGACAGCATGCTCGCCAAGCTCATCAGCAGAAAGAGCAAATACGAAAAGACCGAGTTCAGCATTCCCCTCGAGCGAATCGAAAAAAAGCAGATCGTTTCGAAGAATCAGGCGATGAACTGCATCGGCGGGATGGTCGCGGGGCAGGACCTGCAGCCGGTTTCGATGCTTCAAAAGCTCTTTGCCACCCCGGTTTATCAAATCCATCTCGATGACGGAGAATCGATTTTTTTCGAACAGGTGATGGACCAAAAAAAGTTTATGGATGCCCTCTCCCCGGTCGGCTGAACCGGGTTTGCGAAAAAAAATAATATTCTTGCAAAGCTTTCGGGAATCCATATACTTGTAGATTGAAACTTAGGTGGTGTTGGTGTAATCACGAAATGGGAAAGAAACGCGTCGTCATCGTCGAGGACGAGCCGCTGGTCGCGGCCAGTATCGAAAAGAAACTGACCCGTATGGGGCTCGATGTTATCGGCTCCTTCGAATCGGGAAAAAAGGCAATACCTTCGGTGGAGCAGGACCCCCCCGACTTAATCCTCATGGATATCAAACTGGCCCACGGCGAAGACGGAATCGATGTGGCGAAGGAAATTCATAAAACTCTTGATATTCCGATCATTTTTCTCACCGCCTTTGCCGACCACGAGACTATTACCCGCGCGGTGAGCGCCGAACCTTTCAGCTATCTGGTCAAACCGTTTTCCGAATGGGAATTGAAGAGCAACATCGAAATTGTATTTTACCGTTATGAGCTCGAGCGAAAACTCAAAGAGAGTGAAAGCCGATATCGCATTATTTCCGAACTCTCCTCTGATTTAGCATTCTCGGCAAAAATCAATCCTTCCGGCG
>CAYWIK010000101.1:3035-6549 GCA_964458315.1 uncultured Spirochaetales bacterium
ATTTCCGAACTCAAACGCATCGAAGACGTGGAACGGGCAAAAGAGCAAAACTATAAAAACTTGATTAAAAGCATGAATGACGGAGTAATCATTGTTGATAAGCGGGGAATTATCACCTTTGCCAACGACCGAATCTGTTCGATGTCGGGATTTAATAAGTACGAGCTGGTGGGAGAAGAGTATACAATATTTCTTCATGAAGTCGAGAAACCGCAAATTTACACCGAGTGGGAACAGATAAAAAACGGAAACGAAGAGCCTTTCGAAACAAGGATACAGAGAAAAAGCGGTGAAATACAGCATGTTTTAATTTCCCCGAAAGTGCTACATGACATCAAAGGCAGCTTTAGCGGGAGTTTTTCGATCATCACCAATATCGAGAGACAGAAGGCGAAGGAGTTTTCCCTTCAGCGGCAGCAGGAAGAGAAGTCCGTCCTGTACGATCATATTTTCGAAAACACGCGAATCCCGATGCTTAAGTTAGATTTTTCTCAGGTCCTCGAGCTTCTCGATGAAAAAAAACGCCGGCGGGTGAAAGATTTCGGGGCCTATTTGGAAAAACACCAGGAGTTTCTTATTCGGCTCATCGATTCGGTCCGGATTATCCAGGCAAACCCCGCGGCGCTGCGTCTCTTCCGGGTAGACAGCCTCGAACGAATGCAGGAAATGTTTCTTTTATTTGTGCTTCCCGAAACATTCGACTTTTTCCGCCAATGGTTTAAAAAACTGGCGGCGGAAGAGCAGTACGTTAAACGCGAAACGAAACTCGCGGATGCGGAAGGCGAAACTGTACCGATTTTCATAGATCTCTCCATACCGCCGAAACAGGAGGGACACCGAGAGACCCTCCTGACCCTTACGGACTTGCGGGAAGGGTCAGGAAAGCCGGGGACGCGTAAGGACGCAATCGGCGAAGCTGAGGATCGGTACAAGACTATATTCTCCGCGCTCCCCGAAGCCGCGGCGGTATGCGATTCAAACAGGAATGTGCTCTATGTTTCGAAAAAAGCGCTCCAACTGTTCGGCTGCACCGACGAAAAAAAGGTGATGGGAAAACCGATCCTCTCCTGGATCGATCCGGCGGACCACGGCAGGGCAATCGAGAACATTAAAAGAGTATTTCAAGGCGAGAGTATTCCGAACAGATATATCTTGGTGGATCAGGATCATAACAGGTTTGCCGCCGAAATTGTTTCTTCCGTTGCGGCCGAACCGGACGGCAAAAAAAAGAACATGATCTCCTTTATCCGTAAGATCGAGGAGTAGGGTGGCTGTTCCGGACCCCCCTTTGAAAATAGCGTTTTTAGGCATCCAGTCTCATACCACCCGGGCCGCGCTTAAAGAATGTCTTCGAGAGACCGGCCACCGCCTCCTTTGGAACAGGCCTGAGTGTACGCGCCTAAACCGCAACGCCGGGGGTGCGGCATCAGCGCTCGTGGACGAGCCTCCGCCCGACATTATTATTACTCCTGCTGTATTAAGCGGGGAAGCCTTGGAGCAGGCCCGCGGCAGTGAGGCCCTCGTTATCGGTATAAAGGAAATCGAAGATTTAGGGGTCCCTTCCCTCTGGGGAGACGAGGTTTGCGGCGCCTTCCTTCCTCCCCGGCCGGAACCCGCTGTTTTCGAACAAGCGGCGGCAATCGCTTTCAAGCGGCGGGAGGACTCGGCGCGCGCGGGAGAAGACCGAAGGACCGTCGAGAAAATACGGGGCGAACTGGAAGCCGGTGAGCGGGAACGGGCCGCTCTTTTGGAAACCATTCCAGCCGCGGTCTATTTCAAGAACACGGAGCTCGAGTATGTAACGGCAAACAAGACATTTTCAGATTGGATCGGCATCCCTTTAGAAAAGATTCCGGGCCGAACGGACCACGATTTTTTCCCATGGGAAGTGGCGGAAAAATACCGTCTCGACGATACGGAAGTGATCGTCAAAGGGGAGATAAAGAGCAATATCGACGAAATCATCCCCGGAGCAGACGGCGGAAAGCGGTGGGTTTCCACGAGCAAAACCCCCTTTCGTGACGTGCATGGGAGGATCCTGGGGATGGTCGGGATTTCAATCGATATCACCCTTCGAAAACGGATGGAAAATGTTCTTCGGGAATTGGCCGCCTGCGTCCTCGGGTTTACCCCGGACTGCAATGAAAACATCCGCAGTCTCCTTTCATTAAGTATCCGGCTTTTGTCCGCTGAGTTTGGTATTTATCTGCGGAAAAGAGGAGACTCATACAGTGTTGCATTTCAAACGTCGGAAAATGAACACCTTGATGTGTATACACGTTTCTGCAGGACCCTCGATGAATGGATGGGAAACGACCGTTCTTCGGACCTGCTGTTTATCCCGGACCTGGAGAAAATACCCGAAGAATTAGGGCTTAAGGATTATACCTCGTTCCTCGGCCGGCGCATCGAAACCGGAGAGCATGACGCCGGTTTTCTCGGCTGTTTTTTTACAAAGGCGTACAATTTGAGCGATATGGACGGCCAAATCATCCATCTCGTCGTTTCCGCCGCGGGGATCGAAGAACAGCGGCGTCTTTCGGAAGAGCAGGTCCAGCTCGAACGAAACCGGGCGGAAGCGGCGAGCAGGGCGAAAAGTGAATTTCTCGCCCATATGAGCCACGAATTCAAGACGCCCCTTAACGGTATTCTCGGGTACGCACAGATCCTTCGGAAGGGCGCAGAAACCGAAGCGCAATTCAAGCACGGCATTGAGGTGATCGAGCGGGGGGCTAATCACCTTTCAAAACTGATAGAGGATATTCTCGACCTTTCCGCGATCGAAGCCGGGAAGCTGACGGTCCGGCCCGCCCTTGTCGTGATTGAAGATTTTTTAAAAGATATTTCCTCCTTTTTCCAGCCTCGCATAGAAGAAAAGGAGCTTCGCTTTAGTCTCGAAGTGGGCGAAGATGTGCCCTGCACCCTTCGGACCGATGAAAAACGGCTCAGGCAGGTGCTTTTAAACCTCCTCGGCAATGCGGTAAAATATACCGAAGCCGGCTCGATTGTGCTGTCGGTTGAAGTTTACGGAGGCAAGATACGGTTTACCGTGCGGGACACAGGGACCGGAATCCCCCCCGCGGAATTAGAATCCATTTTTTCCCCATTTGTACAGCTTGAACAGCCGGGAAAATCGCCCGAAGGGACCGGCTTAGGCCTCTATATTTCAAAAAAGATTTTAGAAGAGATCGGAAGCGCTATTAATCTCGAGAGCGCCCCGGGCGAAGGAAGCCGGTTTTGGTTTGACCTTCCCCGGACGGATACGGAAGGTGAAAAAAGCGAGATAATAAAGGAAGAGCCGGCGCCATCCAAACATAGCAGGGCCCGGGAACCGGCGCCGCGGTCGAGGGGGCAAATGCCCGGTTCAAAGGAAGATCTAGAGCTGCTTTACCGGCTTGTGAATGTCGGAGATATCGGTGAGGTTAGAACCACAGTAGATCGGCTGCTCGTCGAAGGAGTTTTAGACCGGGAGTTCGCTCAAACCTTGCTCAAATACTGCGGCAGGTATAATATT
>CAYWIK010000102.1:0-6465 GCA_964458315.1 uncultured Spirochaetales bacterium
CGGGATTCCTGAGTTTGTCGAGGCGTTTATATCCTTCCGCAAGCTCATCCGCGGAAAGATTGCGGCGGTGCAAATTTTCTTCCATTTCCAGCTCTAATTTATCTAATTCATCTTCCCGGTCGACAATAACGGCCGGGATTTTTCTCCACCCCAGCTGCTTTGCTGATTCCAGACGTCTCTGCCCGGCGATAAGTTCGTTCTTGCTGTTTACAATAATCGGGTGCATCAATCCGTAAATTCTCATGCTTTTCATGAGGGAACGTAAATCGCCGAGGTCCTTTCGGATTCGCTTTTTGATAATTATGGACTCTACCGGTATTTCCATTGGTTCCGTTCTCCTAGTCTTTCTAATCGAGAAGAGGATTTTCGACCTCGGTACTCCCAAAAATTTCGCCGAGGTCCTCATCCATCTGCAGGTCTTTAAACAGGGAATCGTCAAAACCGGGAATATTATCTTCATCGATATCGATGCTTTCGGACAAAATCGAACGCTTCATTTTTGCGAGAAGCTGCCGGTCCTGTTTATTCTTGAATTTGTGAACGGCACAGAACTCCCGCGGTTCCGTACCGGTGAGAAAAATTTCTTCGCGGGTGCCCGCGTTGCAATATTCCGTCGGGAGTTTTCCGGATATGCTGCAAACTTCGAGGGTGGTAAGGCCGGATTCAGGTTCGCTAAACTTTTTTGGAGGAAGATTCGCATGGGTTTTTTTCATGTATTCCGCCCAGATGGGACCGGCGGCGGTGGCCCCGGTTTGGTTGATTCCTAAGGAATTGCCGGGGATATCAAAACCGAACCAGACTGCGGTAGTCATATAGGGAGAAAACCCGACAGTCCAGGCATCCGACCAGTTTTGGGTGGTGCCGGTTTTTCCCGCCATCGGCATCTCGTCGAATCCGCCGACCAGCCTGCGCCTTCCCGCAAGGGTACCGTATTCAACGGTGCTTTGCAGCATATCAACCATAATATACGCTTCCTGGGGGCTCAAAATTTCCAAATCGTTTCCCAGCCGTTTCTGCCGCGCCCGGAGCTCTTTTTCCGGTTCTAAGATAATATTCCCCTGCCGGTCCTCGACATAGATAATGCCGATCGATTCCACCTCTTTACCTTCATTTGCAAAGGTAGAGAACGCTTTTGCCATCTGTATTGGGGAAACGCTGACAATTCCAAGGGCGAGTGGATAGCGTCTGGGGAAGGTTTTTGCGACTTTTGCCGGGTCTGTAATTCCTAACAGCCTGGAGGCCCGGTCAATGGCCGCGTCGAATCCGATTGCATCGAGAATCTGGATCGACGGCACATTCATGGAATGAGCAAGCGCGTCCCGTAGAAGGACCGGTCCCTTCCATTGGCCGAGGTAATTGAGAGGAGTGTAATAGGTTCCGTCTTCGTTTTTTAAGACAATCGGCGAATCGTGTATCATGGTCGCGGGGGTAAACTTTCTCGACGAAATGGCCGCCGAATAATACAGGGGCTTGAAGGCGGAGCCCGGCTGTACCGTTGACTGGGTGGCCCGGTTGAATTGATTGGTTTTAAAGTCGGTCCCGCCTATCATGGCGAGGATATGCCCGGTTTCATTTTCAAGGGTAATAAGCGCGCCTTCGACGGTGGTCCGCTTATTTTCCTGTTCCTGCTTTGCATAGGCCATGCTTGCGAGAAACTGAATGTCTTCCGAGTCGAGCATAAGGGAGAGCACATCTAAGGCGGGGCCTAAGGTTTGCTGAAACTCTTCCTTTGCAGCCTTGTATTTTTGCGAGCCCGCAACCCGTATGTCCTGTATATTGAAGGCGAGGGAAAGCATGTCAATAATAGGAACAAACTGATCGTCTACATACTTCATCCTGCTGTCCGCATTGGCCCGGTATGTGGCATTGACCGTCTGTATTCCCTCCTTCATGAGTCGTTCCGCGATTTTCTGATAATCGAGATCTAAGGTTGTGTGAATGACAAAACCGTCCCTATTGATATCGAGGGACCCGTACAGCATATCTTCGAGCTTAATCCTGATGTACTCGCTGAAGTACGGCGCTTTGCTGACGTTTTCGAAATAGGCCGTACTCATATTTGATCTGGTAAAATCATAGCTGTTCCAATATTTCTGGAATGAACGCTCTGCCGCGACCGAGGATAGATATCCCTTTTCAACCATTTTACCGAGCACGTCTTGCTGCATGGTTTTTGCATTGTTGGGGTTTTTAATCGGTGAATATTTTGCAGGCGATGACAGCTGGATAACGAGAATAGCCGCTTCCGCGGGCGAAAGGGCGGAAGCATCGTGTCCGAAATAAAACTGAGATGCGGCTTCGACGCCGTAGGTGTTATGGCCGAAATATTCTTCATTAATGTACAAATTGAGGATTTGATCTTTCGTAAAGGTACGCTCCAGCTGGAAGGAATACCAGAGCTCTTTGATTTTCCGCTGTATGGAAAAATCGGTCCTGTCCGCGAAATGGCGGCCGGCAACCTGCTGGCTGATCGTGCTTCCGCCGCCGGCAAAACGGCCGGTCATGAGAAAAAACGAGGCCCGGGCGAAACCGCTGAAGTCGAACCCGTGATGATCGAAAAACTTCTCATCTTCCCTGGTCGTGAGGGCGAATATCAGATGCCGCGGAAGCTCCCTGACCGTTTTGATTTCCCGTTTTTCTTCGGCAAAAATTTCAGTTATAAGCTCACCGTCCCTGTCCAGAATTTGTGACGGAAGGGCCGGCTTGTATTCTCCGAGTTCATCCCTCAGTTCCAGGTTCCTCGTACCGGAAATAAGCAGTCCGGCGCCGATGCCTATTCCAACGGCAAAAAATAAAGACAGGACGAGAAGCAGCTGGGTAAGAAATCGTTGTTTTCGGTTAAGAACCATAATGAATCTTAGAGTATGAAGCTGCCATTTTTTTGTCAAGATGACATAGAGACATAAAAAAAGCCGGCATTAAAGCCGGCCAAATGCCACGGTAACTATATAGTAAACTGGGAGGGGAACTATAATAGGTTACCTGACACTTTTTATATCGACATTATATCATTTTTTCTTAGTCTTCATTAATAAAAATATCAAAAAAAAGAGAAATGGTGTAGTTTTTTCCGGGTTTTATTTCAATTTTTTTGCTGATACTATACTCTCCGAGCTTGAACAGGACCGTGTGAGGGCCCGCCGCTATTTCGTTGTCCTTTCCTAAGGCTCCTGCATACTGTTCACCGTCGATAAATATAGCTGCCTGTTCAGGCGCTTCAAAGCTTAAATGCGCCTGCTCGGGTTCGAGATCGATATTCAAGACGTTGGTTTTGCCCTCTTCCACGCCGAACTGTAAAGAAAGGTCTTTATACTGAGATGAAATGACGGATAATGTATGGATTCCGACGGGAAGAATGTACTCATTTCGGGGGTAGGGTACTTCTTTTTGGTCGATCTTGAGGCTTACCGTTTCAGGATCGACCTCGTTTTTCGTGTTTTTCTCCTGCAAAGCGATTTTTGCCTTTCCCCTCGAAAAATAAATCGGTTTTAGTTTCATGTCGAACCGGGACTCGTATACATAGGTGGGAATGCCCTTCATGACCGGCAGGATAGACAATACTAAAGGAAATTCAGAGAAATCGACATGCTTTTGGATGATGGTTGTGCCCTGCAGTGCCTTGAGGGTATGGTCCTTATGTACCGGCACCCGCAAATAGAATTTGGTAGATGAGGGGAGAAGGACCGAAATGATTTGGTCTGCGAAGTAGCTGGTGTCTGTTTTATTCGGCTGCGGTTTTACATTTTTAAACAGCGAGAGGGCAAAACTGTCCTGATACCGGCGGACCTCCGGCGGTATCGTGATTTCGATTTCGACGGCTTGCAAGAAATCCTTCGTTTTATCGAGTCGAATGCTTACAAGCGTATCGAGGGGAAACTTGACGGAGGAGGAAGCTGTCACATCCTGGACCGCCGCCAGCCTTCCGCGTACATTCTCACTGTATGCGAAAGGAGTGATGAGAAAGGCAACAACCGCAATGAAACCAATTCGGAAACAACTTTTCATTTGTGTCCTTTACGTAACAGAGGTAACGGGTCAACCGCCGCATAGTCTTTCAAAATCTCGAAATGCAGATGAGGGCCTGTCGACACACCCGTGCTCCCCAGAGTTCCGATCATACTACCCGAATTTACCGTTTCGTTCAACCGCACGGTCACTGTCTGCAAATGTCCGTAAAATGTTTGATACTGTACGCTGTGGGAAATAAGCACATAGTTCCCGAAGATATCGTCCTTTCCGATTTTCTCGATCTTTCCGCCTCGCGAAGCGATGATCGGTGTCCCGGCAGGCGCCGCGATATCGATGCCGCTGTGAAAATGGTGCCTGCCCGTTATCGGGCTCGTCCTGTTCCCGTAGTAGGAGGAGATTCGACCGGTCACGCCTTGGACGGGGTATATGAACAGAATGCCCAGGAAAAAGGAAAGTTCCATCGAGGTGAACCGTTCTCCCGGTATGAAATGAAATGATGTGCGGTCCCCGTCTATATTGAGGGTAACGGGAACGGATCTCTTTTCCCTTTCCCGCGCCGAAGCCCGGAGTAAAAACTCCAGTTCATTTTTCGGTTCGAAAGGAATAAAGATACCGGGCATATTGGGAACAAGCAGGATAGCATCCGCCGGGAGAGTCTTCGACTCCTGAAACCGATTGACGGTTGCAATCGTTTCGTAAGTAAGATTGCAGCGTGCCGATAAAGAAAAAATACTCTGATCTTCCTTCGTTTTATAGGTATACATTTGAAGAGCGGGCAGAGGCTCATTGTTTGCGGCAGCCTTGTAGTATTCGGATATGCTCGCCTCGAGCTGCGAGAAGAGCATGTCCGAGTTGTCGAGGCGGTCAATGATCGGATAGTCCGCGTGCAAGCTGAGTGCGAAAGACATGAACAGTATCAGTACGCCGATTGGGATACAGTCTATGCCGTTAAGACGTTGAGGCGCTCTTTTTTCTCGCATACAGATAAATCCCAAAAGTTATAATAAATAAAATCAAGAGCAGAATAAAAGCAGTATGCATTCCGCGTAAAACCAATACGGTAAGAAGATAAATCCAGGCTAAAAAGCCGATAATGCAGAAAAAGTTCCAGAGAAACCGGACGAAGGAGACGCCGGGGCTGTCCTGTCTGGATCGTCTGCCCAAGACGATCCGCCGCAGAACGAGAAAAACAGCGCCGCCTAAGGCGGCAGCCAAAACAAAAAAGGAAAAAACAGCGGTTGCATTTTTGGCAAGGTACCAGAAAGGAAGCACAATGACTGCCGAGCACGCCAAGGCGCCCAAGGTAAAAGCGAGAAAAGAACCGAGTCCCTGTAAGCCCTTCAGGTATATTTTCCCTGTTTCGATGAATATTTGGGAAATGTTATTGGAGTCGTTTGATTGTTTCTTCATATGCCGCTGCTTCATCCGGTTTATCGAGGATGCCGGCGATCCGCCGGAGGTCCTCGAGGGACTTCCGCATCTCATCGGCTAAACTCAGTGTTTCAAATACCATAAACGCTTTTTTATAATATTCATACGCCGTTTCCGTATTTCCCGCCTTTTCGTTAATAATAGCCAACGCCCGCAAATCTTTTGCGATGCCTAATCTGTTTTCCATCCGCTTGTCGCTTTCTAAGGCCAGAACGGCGTATTCTAACGCTTTTTCGTAATTCTCATTCTTCGACGCGATCGACGCGAGGGCATAATAATTACTCGCGATTTCCTGGAACAGTTTTAATTCCGTATTGATCGCAAGGGCCTTGAGGACCAATTCCTCGGCTTTGTCGAATTGCCCCATCGCCTTGTATGCCATGCCCGCGTTATGGTAAAGGATCGCAAGCTGTTTTGTATCGGATCCGTCATCGGGGC
This sequence comes from uncultured Spirochaetales bacterium, assembly GCA_964458315.1. GTDB lineage: Bacteria > Spirochaetota > Spirochaetia > SPDA01 > CAZSGZ01 > CAYWIK01. The sequence continues at coordinate 5,839 of CAYWIK010000102.1, forward strand.
GCTCGAGCGCCTTGTTGAACATATCGAGGGCGTCCCTGTTTTCTCCGACACGGAGAAAAATTTCACCGATATTGGTTTCACACTGGATGAGAAGCTTGTCGTCCCCTAGTTTCTTTGCAAGTTGATACGCGTCGAGGTACGATTCCGCCGCCTTTTCCAATTTACCCTGAGCGGTATACACTTTTCCGATATCATTGTACGATTTCACCATTCCCGCTTCGTTATCCACCGAAATATTTTCCGTCAAGGCGAGTTTGTAAAAATTGAGTGCCTGTTCGTACTGTGCCTGATTGTAGAAATTGTTCCCGAAACGGGCGTATTCAGCCGCCTGATTTTTAACTTCGCTCGATTTTTCCTTCTGTTTGTCCTTCGGCGCTGATGAACAGCCGGAAACCATGACGGCCGCGCATAAAATGAGAAGCCCGAAAAAAAGTTTACCCTTGCTTTTCATCAAAAATCCTCGTCCCTGTAGCTTTGAAAAGTGCTTGCCTGTTCTTTCTGTTCTGATATGCCGCCCCGGAGAAGGGGGTTGTTTCGAAGTCCTTCCAAAACGTCTTTCCCCTGGTCTAAAGCCTCCCTGCTTTTTTCCAAGAGACCGGAAATTTGCGGCGTTGCCGTGTTGATGAA
>CAYWIK010000103.1:0-6396 GCA_964458315.1 uncultured Spirochaetales bacterium
TCTTTTCCATCAGTTCTTCTCCGGACATCTTTTTATATGCCGGGGCTTTTTCCTCAAGAACGGAAAAAAAATTGCCTACCATTGTTTCAATGACCTTCTCCGGGGTGTACATTTTCGGAAAAAAATATGTATCCGGGAAAAGAAAACCTTCGAAGGTATCGCGGGGAATGTCATATTCCGCTGCAAGATCCGGATCATTGGCCGCTTCAATAAAAAGTTCACCTTTTATGATTTCTTTTGCTTCGAGCAATTTAGCTATCTTCGAGATGGTATACCCTTCCGGTATCGTTACTTTGACTAGAATCTGCTTTCCGGCAACAAAAAGGTCCAATATATCGGTTGTCGAACTGCCTTCCGGGATTTTATATGTCCCGTGTTTTATTCTATTCTGGCTTTTTTGTAACCGTGCGGCCAGTGCCATAAATGTGGACGACCGAATGTAAGATTTATCTTCCAACAGGCGTGCCACATGCCGTACCGTTTCGCCCTTGCTGATAGTAAACTGATAAGCTCCTTTCATGAGCAAGTCCGTCGGTCTGTTCATATAGTGATAAAAAACCGTTGCCGCACCGAATAAAAAACCAATAATAATCCCGATTCCGATGAGCGCTGCTATTAACTTCTTCAATGTACTCCTTCCAAATTATTTAATGAGAATAAACTCAACCCTTCGGTTTTTCCATCGGTTGTCCAGATCACTGTGTGGAACAATTGGATCGGTACCGCCTAAGCCCTGGATCGAAACCCTCCGAGGATCAACACCCCTCATAACAAGGGCGTCCTTTACCTCCTCCGCCCGGGACTCCGAAAGGGGCAGCAGTTCTTCTTTTTCTTCCCGCTCTCCTCGATCCTCATCATACCAATAAACCCGGACCGCGTGTCCTTCGATCCTTATCCGATAATTGCCGTACTTATTAAGTATTTCGGCAAGCCTTTCTAATACTTTTTGGTTTTTTAATCCTTTTTCACTTTCATCGAGTACCAGCTTCGGGCTGTTCGGTTCGAAATTGATGTTTGAAATGCGGATTTTGAGACGGTCGCCTTCCCGTATAACCAGGATATCGACCGGAATAATTCCTTCCACACTACTTTTATTCCCTAGATAATCCGTTGCTGTAAATACCCATGGATAATCTTCCGCCGCAAGGACCAGTTCACCGTCTTCGGACTTTCCGTCCCAGATGATCTCTTCTGCCGGTTCTCCCTTTCCGCCGAAATCGTAAAAGGGGTTGCCCTTCGGATCTCGTATTGACAAATTCCACGATTCGATTCCAGTCATGTCTGTTACAGATATATTGATATATAATTCATCGTCAACACCGTCGTTATCGGGAGAAAAAGGTTTCGGCATTATTGATATGGACGTATCAGGAGGAGAAATATCAAGAACGAAATTTTTACTTTCTACTTTAGGTATGTTCCCTTTTCTGTAAACAACGGTAAACCGGGGCGTGTAAATACCTTCCCTGATATCGCCGGAATCATTAAATCCGTCCCATATGAACCGCTCTCCGGGAACTCCTTCCCCTGAAAACACCTTTTCCACAGCGCCGGAAGAGTGTACCATCTCCAATTTCCAGCTGCTGATGCCTTCCTCGAGATTAACGATTGTGCGGAACTCAATTGTATCCTTGAATCCGTCACCGTTGGGAGAAAGGCCGTCGTCCCGGGCGGTCAGGAAAATTGAGGTTTGCCGGGTGTCTATTTCTATACCGGCCTCTTCTACTTCCGTTCGGTTTCCAGCGATATCTTCGGAGACAATTTTATACGCATATAAGCCGTCCGGTACGGTATTTCCCGCGCTGTCCGTGCCGTCCCAGGAAAAATTTTCCGGGTGGTCTTTCCACATGAAGGTCCGTACTTCCTCTCCTTCAGCGTCGATGATCGCTCCCTCCCATCGGTTTTCCCTGCTTGCTTCGTGCCTGACCTCTAAAGCGTCTTTGTTTCCGTCACCCTCCGGTGAAAACAGTTTATTTTTAAGCTCGACTTCTACCGACGGGAATATGGTGTCTATCATAAAAAACCTTGTAGCCGCAGATGGATTGTTTCCGTTTAAATAGAGGATATCGAGCGCCCCGCGGTACATCGCATCCGGGGCACGCTTTCCGCGGTCATCCAACCCGTTCCACGTATAACTTTCCTGCAGAAACCCCCTTCCTTCTATCGTTTTAACCACCCGATTGTTTTCATCCGCGATACTCAAGGTGTAGCGTTCTATATCCGTGTTTTTCTCCACTTTCGGAGTAATCGTGATTGCATCAAGGACCCCGTCCCCATTCGGAGAGAAAGCCTCCTTATCCACCGTTAAGAGAACCTCCGTGCCTTCAGTGTCTAAATCGAAGGTAAATGCTTTCGACGAGCCGGTATTCCCCGCTTTATCGGTTGCGGTAAGCACATAGTTGTATGCCCCGTCCGGCGCCAGGGTGCCGTCCTTTGTATATCCGTCCCAGCTCGCCTTCGTGTCCGCCTGTTTCAGCCAGGTAAAGGTTTTTACCAATTTCTTATCTTCATTATAAATATTTCCGAACCATATCTCTTCCCTGCTCGTTTCCTGCAGAAATATAATTTTATCTTTATTCCCGTCCCCATTCGGAGAAAAAATCCGGTCCCTTCCGGTAACGCTCGCAGAGGGTTCGGTAATGTCAACGGTAAAAACCGGCGATTTCTGCTTTGGATTGTTACCGTTCTCGTACAATACTTCCAGTTCTCCAACATAGTCGCCTTCCGGCAGCGGAGCACCGTTTGTATCCATCCCGATGTACGGGAGAGATTCAGGCACTTCCCCTGTTCCACTGAAAGCAAAATATTCCTTCTCATAACGGTCTCGGACGGTCAAACTCCAGTTTCGTATTCCCCTTTTAACCGGTATGCCGGTGACAAAGGTAATTGAATCTCTAGCGCCGTCGTTGTTAGGGTCGCCGGGGGCAAAATAGGATGCATCGATCGTCAATGATATCGGTGTAGACTGGGTGTTGACGACGATGTTGTCTACGGAGGCGGCCGTTTCGTTGCCGGCGCGGTCGATACTCGTAACGCGGTAGCCGTACACTCCATCAGGGACCAGTATCCCGTCGTCGTCTGTTCCGTCCCAAATAAACTCTTCCGGCACCCCGTTTTCCCAGGTGAAAGATCTTACCGTATCACCACCGAGCGCGTAAATTTCCCCCTCCCATAGATCTTCTTCAGAGCCTTTCTGCGTAATTGTGATGGTATCCTTTAAGCCGTCGTCGTTAGGCGAAAATATTTTGTTTTCTTCTTCGATTTCGATCTCAACCTCCGGGTCCGTTGCGTCGATTACAAAAGCTTCAGGTTCCGTTACGCTCAGGTTTCCATTGTCGTCCCAGGATTCCATACGGAAGGTATATTCGCCGTCCGGCACAAGTGACCCGTCGTCCGCCTTTCCGCCCCACCTGATTTTTTCCGGAACGTCTATACCGCTCTTCACATAGGTGAGCCGGTCGATGATGTTCCGGAACCCCTGGTTTTCAGGCCGCTTTTCCTTGTTTCTGATCTCCCGCACAACTTCTCCGGCCTCGTTATAGATTTTTACCGTATATCCTTTTACATATCGGCTGTCATCTATGGTAATTGGAAATATCAAGGTGTCGTTGGTCCCGTCGTTGTCCGGTGATATATACTGGAGCTCCGGATATTCGATTTGTATATCCGGCCCTACAGAATCAATTACTCCCAGAGGGATGTTGACACCCGCTCCTATGGCCCAAATGCCGGATTGCAACGGGGCGGCCGCAAATTGGGTCTTCACTTCGCTCCGGTTCCAGCCCCGATCACTAAAAAACTCCGCATCTTTTTTGATATTGGTCTTGAACTTAAAAGATATTCCGAATCCCGGGAGCGGGCTTCTCATCGGCACATGAGCATCGATCATTTCTACGATGTCGTAGTGCCCCGTGACCCGAATAGAAAAGAAATCAAACAGCGTTACGCGGCTGCCGATGGTAAAATCAACATTCTGGAATGCCGGGAAACCAACATCCGCATTAAATCCCCATACCACCTTTTCGGTGTTTACAAGAGCAAAGGAGGCGCCCAAAACCGGCGTGAATGGAGCAGGATAACCTGTATACCCGGCCAAGGGGGAGAACGATTTTCCGAGCCCCTGAATAGATACTCCCCAGGAAAAATCTTTAAGAAAGCCCACATCTCCGGGAATGTGGAGGAAACCGAGATTTGCATAGAGCGCCCAGTCGTACGCTTGGTTATAGCCGAATGCCGTGTGCAGACCCGCGCCGACGAGTAAATTGGGGTAGAGATCTTTAGAAAAGGAAAAATCTATGCTTCCCTGAGTACCCAAGTTGATGTCCTGAAAAAGAGCGTGCAGAAAATGTCCGGAGAGATCGAAAACGCCGTATTTAGAAGGAATGGTAACGCCGAGGTTTGCCGCATGCCCTCGATATCCCCGGTTCGCCGCAGCGGCGTCAAAGCCGATGAGCCCGATATAACTGAGGTCCAGAGTCGTCCGCTGTTTCAAACCCGAAACCGAAGGGTTTAGGACAGCAGCCGCAGGCGACTCGGTGGAAGTAATTGACGCACCTCCGGCTATGAAGCCGGGACTTATCAGGTCGGCGGCGTTTTCTCCGCCGCTTACCGGTGTATATTGCGCCCACATCGAGGGCACAGTAAAGAGAAATAAAAGAACGATAATAAATATGAACTTTTTCATGGTTATAAAAATATCTCCTTTACGAAAGAACATCAATTTTCTGTTGATAATTCTGTTCTAAATTCTCCATTTCAGCGATCGAAATGTGTTCATACAGAAATCTTTCAATACGGTCTTTCAATTTTTGCATATCTGAGTCGATAGTTTCCTCATGCTTGGTAAGTACTAAATAGATCCCCACAATTTCACGATTGGTAAGTTTCATATTTATACTTCGAACTCGTACCCTTCTAACGCCAAATGGATTTCGACACCAGTATGCTCAATATGCTGTAAATACCAACCCGCTGATTTTAAAATACTAAAAATCTTTTTATCATCATACAGAGGTTCGTGGTGAAAAAGAAATAATTTTTTTATTCCCCATTCAGCGGCAAAATCAACGGCCAAGCTGTACGAAGAGTGTCCCCAATCATATTTCTCCAGTGCCTCGTCAAGGGTATATTGACTGTCAATTACCAGTGCGTCCGCGCCCTCGTAAAAAAGTCTGTTCTCGTCATTCCGAATAAAATCTTCCTCCGTAAGCTCCGTGTCGGTGGAAAAAATAAACTTTTTGCCGTTTTCAACAATTTGGTATGAAAATGCCTTGCCGGGATGCTTCACCTGCCGCCAAAACACTTCCGCTCCGCCGACACGGATTGGAGGCTCATCGAGTTCGACAAAACTCTTTTTTGCGCTCATGATCTCCATCGTGACCGGGAAATAGGGATACCGCATCTGCTCCCAGAGAAACTTTTCAAACCCTTTCACCGGGCTGTGAAATATCAAAGAACAGTCCGGATGATAGGCGGGAGGTGAAAAAAAAGGAAGTCCCTGAACGTGGTCCCAGTGGAAGTGGGTGAAGAAGATGTAATAATCTCGTATAAAATCGTTCTTCTTAGCGACACTGCTTGCAAATTCCCGGATTCCGGTCCCGCAGTCAAAAAGGATTACCGTATCGTCCGCAAGCCGTATCTCGATGCATGTTGTATTACCCCCGACGGTTTTCATAATATAGGGCGGAAGCTTTGCAAGAAACAGTTCGCGAGTTTCTTGACTCTCTAAATCTTCGGGAGTTATCCGCTGAATAACTGCAGAAATCCTGCTTTGAATTTGGTTTGTTGTGAGAGGAGTGGGAACGGACCCGCGTGCCCCCCAAAATTTTACTTTCATATCACCCAATTGTAGTGTTTTTCTATACAAAATCAAGTAATAGTTATATAGGCTTCTTTGTTTCTGCGCTCGAGCCAGTGATCAATCTCGCGCCTTTTATGAAGCCTGCCGACGTTTATTCCCGGGCATTTTTTTTTCAGATCTTCCCAGTCTCTCCTGCTTCCCAAATATGCGGGCCAGAAAGGATAGCTTTTACACTGCAGGGGACGATGAGGATAAACAATACACCCTCCGCCTACCCAGAAGATGCAGTCGTAGTTTTCTTTTTCCTGCAGACTGATGCGTGTCACGCCGCCGATGTGTATTTCCCGGCAATATTTTTCTATAAACTCTTCCCGGGTCGTATTCAGATGAGCCGCGAGGGCGCGCGCGTCATTCCAAGAAAGAAACACATACCCTGCTTCAAACCTGCAGCACGCGGAACAGCGCTTGCATGTGAACCTAAGTCCGGATTGATAAAAAGACTCGTGATTTTTCAAAAAAAAGAACTCAATTTTAAAAAATATGGGGAGAGAAGGATTTGAACCTTCGAAGGCTGAGCCAACAGATTTACAGTCTGC
>CAYWIK010000104.1:0-3160 GCA_964458315.1 uncultured Spirochaetales bacterium
GATACAGGCACGACACCAATTCCGGAAGCTGACGTATTTCTCCCTTAACGCCTTTGCTGTTGCCGAGATTAAGAGCAAGATGATAGGGGAGTTTATTTAAATGATGTGGTAAACGCTTTAAAACGGCAGAAAGCTTGGTAAACTCCCGTTTTGTCCAAATCGTCCCTTCCTGCAGTTCACGGGCGCTCATATTTTTCGGATGAAACACGGTGGTGCAGTGATCGTAGTGTTTCCAGTCATCAGTAAGCAGCCGGCCTTCTTTTTGAAAATCCGTATAGACTTTTGTCCCCGGATAGGGGGTCAAAACATTGATCGAGGCCGAACTTACCTTGTTTCTTTCCAAAAAATCCAGGGTCGTTTTGAATATATCCCGAGTATCGTCATCAAACCCGAATATTAAGGAGGGATGGAAATGAATGCCCTTTCCATTGATTTTTTTAATCGCTTCTTCTACATCTTCTAATTTTTTCGGCGATTTTTTCAGTGTCTTAAGGTGTGACGGGGAGACGGTTTCCAAACCGATAAAGAGCGCTTTGCATCCGCTTTTTGCCGCCTGCTCCATGAGAGCTTCGTTTTTTGCAAAGGAAATCGACGCCTGTCCGGCCCACCGGATATGGAGAGGTTCGATTGCGGCGAAGAGTTCTTGTGCGTAAGAAACATCACCGATGATATTGTCATCGAGAAAGATGAAGTTTTTCGCATCGGAATCGACAATATCCCGGACGACGTTTTTCACGGGAATATGGCGGATCTTTTTCCCGTAGATATCGTGAACACAGCAGAATTCACAGTTGTATGGGCAGCCCCTCGTGGTGACCACCGGTTTTACGTTGAAAAGTGATCGGTTTAACGTTTTCCTCTGCCTCATATTTATATAGGTGTCGAGGGACGGTTCCAGTTTTTGGTAAAAAGGTTGTAATTTCCCCTTTTCGTGGTCTTGAAGCAGCTCTTTCCATACTCCCTCAACCTCGCCGATCACCACGGAATCCGCGAACTGTTTTGCTTCCTCAGGTAAAATAGACGGATGGACGCCGCCGATGACCACCGGCTTTCCTCGTTTGCGAAACTCCCGGGCGAAGTAATATGCCCGAGGCGCGTTGGCGGTCATGCAGCTGATACCGACTAAATTGCACTCCGTGTCGAAGGAGACATCCTCCACTTCTTCTTCCACGATCGTGACCTCATGCTCTTCCGGGGTCAGGCCCGCGACGATGAGCAGGGCGACTTCCGGGATCCGGATCCCTTTCGGCGTTTTTTTTCCGGGGTTTCTCGAAGGGGAGATAAGGAGGATTTTCATTATCGTAAATCTAAATAGGTCTCTAACGCGTGAAAATCATTGTTCAAATTATTTATTCCTTTAATAAGATACGGCAAATGCAGGAGAAAAGCAATAGGCGCGCGCAGGTTTTTCGGCGCCGAAATCCCTTTGCGGACTCGGTGCGTTGCCTTGGGCGTTCGAAAACAGCCCTAAGGAAGCTCCTCCGGAGGAAGTCCTGTAATTTCCGCAATCTCTTCCTTTTCCATGCCTCGGTCGAGAAGTCTTCGCGCGGTTTCCAGCGCTTTCCGCCTTGCACCCTCCTCTCTGCCTTCCTCTCTGCCTTCAGCCAAACCTTTAAGCCGCGCGGTGTGGATATAGTTTGCCTGGTCGTGAAGAAACATCGACCGTTGTTGGTACGCTATCCGTGCTCGCTCGTCCGCGATAAAGTATTCGTACCTCTGCTTCGCAGCCTGAAGCATCTTATCGTTGTCGATCAACACCTTCACCGTCTCGTCCTCCTTGTCCCCGTATTGGATAAAGTAGAGCCATTTCTCGATTTCTTTTTCCGGTTTCCCTAAAAGTTTCGGGACCTCCAAATAGTGCATGACGCAATCGTCCGTCAATGCATATTCCGGGCTGCTGTTCTCCCGAAGCATAAAGCAGCTGTGGTACGGAATATGATCGGGAAACAGCCGGAAATTAAGTATGCTGATACTTATCACTTTTTTCAATATCCCGTACAGCTCCCCGTCGGTAAGTTGGTCCGAGTAGCTTTTCGCCCAGTAGTAGAGGCTCCGCTCCTGGTAGTCCGCCTGGGTGCGTACCTGTACTTTCACGTTGAAAGGGTTTACCACCGACACCGCCGCTATTTCGGGGAATCCGGCGTCCGTCAGCACCGCGTTGATGAAAGTCTTGAGGATTTCCGCGCTTTCGGTGGTGCCGAAAATGTACTTGAAGACGATATCGGACAGTATGGGGACGCCACGGGCCATATCTTCTTCAGTATACGCCGCTTTTTTCCCGCGGGCAAGAGCGGCGCCAGGTTTTTCCTTTTTCATTTTTTTCTACCCTCCTATTATTATTAAAGGGGTAAACGCGCCTGACGCTTCAAAAAACCGGGATTTTTTTTAAAAAAGATTTGTTAAAGTTGTGATGTTTGTTTCGAGTCTCCAAGGGGGAAGGCCTTCCCCCATTCGTTACCCGGAAGCCTCGTCCCGCGGTTTGGTGATGGAGCGCAGCAGCTGGTTTATTTTCTCCAGCGGGGAAACATACATGTGGAAAAACAGGACCACCTTTTCACCGTTCTGGTCTTCGAGGTGGATCTCTTTCTCCAGAAAACCTTTCTTCGGCCGGTTGAGCTCCGGGAAAAATTCCGGTTTGACGGGAACAAACGTGTAGGTCCCTTGGCTGTTCTCGATGACGGCGATTTTTCGCGGAAATGTCCCGTACGGAATCGGAAAGTACGCCCCCCTTCCGCCTACGCTCTTGCTTTCTCCCGGGAGGACCTCACCGAACACTTTGCGGCTTAACAGATAGCCGCGGTACACCACGCGCATCAACAACGGCTGCTGCAACCCCGCCCTTCCGCGGCCTTTTCGCGCCGGAGAGGCTACCGCGGCGTACGGGGACCCGCCGGTATCCCGCGCTCTTTTCCTGAGTGCGAGAAAGAGGAGGAGAAACAACAGAACGAGGAAAAGCCCTCCGCCGAGAAACCAGAGAAAACGTATGGCCCTCTTTTCCCGGACGGGAGGCGCCGCTGTTTCCGTATCTTCGTCCGGACGGGGAAGAAGTTCTTCCGCCGGGCGAAGCACCTCTTCTTCCGCCACCCGGGCTTCCGGTTTTTCCGCTTCCTCTTCCGGTCTTTCTGCTCTTTCTTCCGGACGCTCTGTTTCAGCCTCCGGG
>CAYWIK010000104.1:3260-6375 GCA_964458315.1 uncultured Spirochaetales bacterium
ACTTCGGCTGTATACCTCTCGGAAAAATAGTCTATCCGGCCCTGCAGGTGCGTATTGTACAGGGTGATTGCTTCGGAAAGTTTGCGGGCTTCGCTTAGGGGATATCCGAAAGATTCCATCAAATAGCCGTCGAGGATTCGGCGGACATTGTCGATGTGATCGACCCTTGCTTCCGGCCGGAAAGTGAGCATATCCGCTCCGAAGGCGCGGCCGTCTTCGGGAGGGGCTATCCGCCTGAGCGTATACTTCCCGGCGAAAACGCTTTCGCCCTCTTCGCTGGCGGCCTGAGAAAGGGCCCGGCCGATGTTCCTGATCTCTTCGGCGGTGTTGAAAAACTCGTGTTTCCCGGTATAGTTGACATATTCGATTGCCCGGTCGTCGTAACGCTCGAGCTCTTTTTCAGCGACCTCCTGACCGACGGCGAGGACGGTTAATATCGAGACGGATACGAGCAGAAGAATCGTTTTTTTCATTTTATAATATACCCGACAATCGGCTCCTTCGTTAATGATAGGCCGTTATCGCAAAAGGATCAAGGACTTCTTTTTAATCAGGCAGGGCAATCGCATGGAGGATGCGGTATCGCTCCTGCCCCGACATTTTTTTTATTTCGAATTATTGTTGAAAAATATATTCAAATACTCTAAAATAACAACAATAATACGTAAGAGGATTTTGTGTCTACATCCATTTCCAAAAAAACCATCCTTCTTGTCGAGGATGAAGCCCTCATTGCCATGAATGAAGCCGCAATGCTTAAAAAGTACGGCTATCAAGTGATAACCGCGTATAATGCGCGGGAAGCAATAGAAACCGCACGCGAAAAAGCTATCGATCTTGTTTTAATGGATATCGATTTAGGTTACGGCAAGATGGACGGGACCGAAGCCGCGGAGATCATCCTGAAAGAAAAAGACATTCCTATTGTGTTTTTGTCTTCCCACACCGAACCGGATGTGGTGGAAAAAACGGAAGGAATTACCTCCTACGGCTACATCGTAAAAAACTCGGGAGAAACGGTTATACTGGCTTCCATTAAAATGGCCTTCAGACTCTACGATGCCCATATGGAACTGAAGACACAGAAACAACGCCTCAATACCGCGTTGGTTAAGTATGAACAGACCGCCGAAGAGCTTGCTGAAAAGAGCGATGAGTTAGAGCGGTATTTTACCTCGAGTCTCGACATGCTCTGCATCGCCGACACGAAGGGTGAATTTCTTAGGCTGAACCCGGAATGGGAAAAGCTTCTCGGGTATGCAGTCACTGAACTTGAAGGCCGTTCATTTATGGACTTTGTTCACCCCGATGATAAAGAAGAAACTTTACAGGCTATTTCAAAGCTCGAACAACAGGAAGAAGTCTTCAATTTTGAAAATCGGTATCTCTGTAAGGACGGGTCCTATCGTTGGATAGAGTGGCGGTCTACCTCTATCGGGACCAGGATATATGCGGCTGCACGGGATATGACCGAGCGTAAGAGAATAAACAGTGAGTTACAATCGAAAACAGAATACCTTGAGATTATCACTCAGAATATGCTCGACCTGTTAGCGCTTACAGACATTGAGGGGAATTTTGAATTTGTAGGAAAATCACACGAAATATTAGGGTACAATCCGGCTGATTTATTGGGAACAAATGTGATGGCTTTAGTACATCCTGAAGACTACCAGCGTATAAAAGAAGAGCTTAGGAAAGTAGAATACAGATGCAGATGTGCTGACGGGACATACCTTTGGGTTGAAACACACGGTAAAATACTAAATGATGAAAGCGGGAACCCCCGGAAAATAATTTTTAATACAAGAAATATTACGGAACGCAAGCAAGCGGAGAAACAATTAAAAAATAATGAAGTTAAATTTCGATCTGTTTTTTCATCTTCACCTGATGCTATGGTATTAGCAAACAGAGAAACCGGTATAATTATTGAAGCTAATCAAGCGGCAGCAGAATTGTTTGAAATCTCGCTAAATGAACTTATCGGTATGCATCAAAAAGACTTGCATCCGAGAGAAGAACAAGCTTTAGCGGAAAAAGTATTTAAATACAAGTTTGATAAAGCTGAACAAAAAGCACCACCGGTTGAAATAGAAATTCAAAATAGAAAAAACATGAAGAAAATTGCTTAAGTCAGAGGCCGAATTGTTATCATCAATGACGATGAATATGTATTAGGAAATTTCAGAGATATTACCGACCGTAAGAAGATGGAAAAAGCTCTGGAAACAGGCACAAAGTTTTTTACCGGCATTGTGGAAAATATACCGAACATGGTTTTTTTAAAGGAAGCTAAGAATCTTACCTTTTACCTGGTCAACAAAGCCGCGGAAGAAACAATGGGTATGAAGAGGGAAGATTTGATCGGGAAGAGCGATTACGACGTGTTTCCCAAGCACGAAGCCGATTTTTTCCGGGAAAAGGACCTGGAAGTAATCAACGGCGGGAAGGAGGTCGTTATCCAGGAGGAGGAACTGACCGCTTCGGACAGGGTCCGATATCTCTTTACAAAAAAGGTTCCTATTTTTGATGATGAGGGAAACCCGCAGTATATGCTGGGAATTTCGGAAGACATTACGGAGCTTAAAAAGGCGCTGGAGGAGAAAGATTATCTCATGAAAGAGCTCAATCATCGAGTGAAGAACAGCTTGATGATGATAACCTCCTTGATCAGCCTCAAAAATGCGTCTCTCGGCGAGACGGTGGACTTGACGGATGTAAAAAATCAAATTGACGCGATACGGATCGTGCACGAAAAATTGTACAAAACGGAAACAGTAACCGGTATAGATTTTAAAGAGTATATTGACGATCTCCTTGCGACGATATTTGCGTCCTTTTCGGACCGTCATGTCCGGGTTGAAAACACAATCCCTGATGTAACGCTGACCGCAAAAACAGCGACCCCTTTAGGCCTTATCGTCAATGAACTCGCTACGAATGCGATGAAGCACGGTTTTACGGCTGGAAAAGAGGCCGTCTTCTCTGTCGACTTAAGGAAAGACAAGGCTGAAAATCAATATATCCTCAGCATTTCCAACAACGGCAAACCATTTCCGAAGGCTGTTGCCCTTGATAATCCCGAAACATTAGGCCTGCAGTTGATCTCCGC
>CAYWIK010000105.1:0-6297 GCA_964458315.1 uncultured Spirochaetales bacterium
TAATCAGCTTTTTCATGAAAAAAATAATAGAATATTCATCAATTATTTTCAATATGCCGACTGTGCTGAGAATGCCCGGTCTACACGCGAAAGCCAAAAAGCCCGATTTTTAAGCGATTTTTTTGTCACTTTTTATTGACAGATCCGGCGCTCGGCTGCTATAGTATATTTATGCACACGTTTGCATAAAAAGTTTTTCACCATATCGGTTTTTTCTTACGCCACCAAGTTGGCAACGTAGTGCTTTTAGGAGACGGTTGCCTGTGACTATTAAGGACCTGGCTAAAATTGCAGGAGTAAGTCATTCCACGGTTTCGCGAAGCCTGAACGACAGTCCCCTTATATCGGAAGAAACGAAAAACCGGATCAAAAAACTCGCAATGCAGTATGATTTTGATTTGAATGCGAGTGCGCGAAGTCTCAGCACGAGAAAAACCGGGACCATCGGCATCATCTGCCCGGAGGTATACGATGAACGGCGGTTTTCTTTCTATATCGCACAGCTTTTAGATACGATAAGATACCGACTCGACGGTTTTCTTTACGACAGCATTATTACTTTTCCCAAAAACAGTCAAACAGGTGAGAGCAACATCAAACGGCTCATCCGGCAAAAAAAGGTAGACGGGCTGCTTTTAATTATTCCCAAGGTCGACCCGGATGATCTCGAGGATATCCGGAAGTCAGGTGTTCCGCATATTTATGTACATTTCAAGCAACCCCATGATTTGGAAAAGAGTTCGGAATATATCTATGCCGACCACTTCAAGGGCGGCTATCTTGCGGCGAAGTTCTTACTCGATAAGGGGTCGAGCAGTTTCTGTCTGTTTACAGGAGACCAATCCGACACGGAATATTATGAACGCACCGAAGGATTCAAAACGGCGCTTCAGGACAGCGGAGTTGATCCGGGAGAAGTCACATTATTTGTAGGAGAAAGCTCTTTCGATTTCGGTTTTCACGGCACGAAGGAAAACTTCGGCAAATTAAAGAAAGCCGACGGCGTATTTGCACACTCCGATATCATCGCCCTCGGCATTATCGAATCTCTTCGCGAAAAGGGCCTTGAAGTACCGCGGGACATGAACTTGATCGGGTATGACGACATTATGCTTGGAAAATATTTCAGGCCCAGGCTTACGACCGTTCATCAGCCGAAGGAAATTCAGGCGGAAATGAGTATTAAACGGCTCTTTTCTCTCATTCGGGCGGAAGAGGAAGAAAATAGACTGCAGCAAGTTGTTGAGCCCATTTTAATCGAGCGGGATACATGTACGGTACGTTGTGCCGTTTAAAAAAAAATTTGGAGGTTTTAGTATGAACAAGAAGTGGTTTTTGGTTGCAGCAGTGTTGCTGCTCGCGGGTATTACCTTGTTCTTCGGATGTAAAAAAGAGGGGACCGAAGAAGAAAAAGCGGCAAAAGCCGAGGCGGAAAAATCGGTCGAGGAGGCGCCGCAGGTCGTGAAGATCATGGGCGCATTCCGGGACCAGGAAGCCCAGCGGTTTGAAGAGTGCATCGACATATTCGAGGAGAGGACCGGGTTAAAGGTGGAATATGAAGGCTCTCCGGAATTCGAAGTGCAAATTTTTGTACAGGCGGAAGCCGGTAATCCCCCGGATATCGCCGCCCTGCCGCAGCCCGGGCTCATGAAACAGTTTGCGGACCGGGATTTTATTACTCCCCTTTGGCCGGAAATAATCGAAAAGATAGAAGGCAACTATACTTCCGCCTGGAAGGACCTCGGGTCGCATAAGGGAGAGGTATATGGCGTATTCCACCGGGTAAATGCAAAGAGTTTTGTGTGGTATCCAAAGAAGGCTTGGGACGCTGCGGGTTATGAAATACCAAAGACCTGGGATGAACTGATGGAACTTAACGATCAGATCGTTGCGGACGGCGGAGTGCCTTGGTCGATCGGCATGGAAAGCGGCGCCGCCACCGGCTGGGTCGCTACCGACTGGGTCGAGGACATCATGCTCAGGACGGCAGGTCCGGAGATGTATGACAAATGGGTAAACCATGAGATCCCCTTTAACCATCAGGCGGTGAAGGATGCGGTCGATAAAATGGCTGAAATCTGGAAAAACGAGAAGTATGTACTCGGCGGATCGACGACGATACTCACTTCCTACTTCGGCGATGCCGTTGTGCCGCTCTTCGAAGACCCGCCCCAGGCATGGCTTCACCGGCAGGGTAACTTTATCACCGGTTTCATGCCCGACGACATCCAGGAGAACTTGGCGGAAGAGGTCGGGGTTTTTGCCCTTCCCGGTATAAATCCCGAATGGGGTACTCCGGTCCTCGGCGGAGGAGATCAGTTCGTGGTATTCAACGACCGCCCCGAAGTCCGGCAGTTTATGGAATTCCTTACCACATGGGATTCCGGTAAGACTTGGGCGAATGCGGGGGGCGCTTTGTTTCCCTATCAGGACCAGGACTTCGACGATTACGGCAATCCTATCGAGAAAGAGCTTGCGAAGATACTCGTGAATGCGGAGGTGTTCCGGTTCGATGCCTCGGATCTGATGCCTGCTGAAGTCGGCGCGGGAACCTTCTGGACCGGAATGACTGACTGGGTCAGCGGTTTGTCCAGGGATGATGTGCTGCAAATGATCGAAGAAAGCTGGCCGGAAGAATAGAAGAAAAGGGTTGAGGCGGGGCGTTAAGCCCCGCCGGTTTTTTTAAAATGTTTGCGATTGGGACCTGTTCGTGATTTGATCCTAAAGGAGGACTGTTATGGCAGAGGCAGGCACAAAGAATGAAAAATACGGAGCGTTGCAGCGGGCGGCAACAACTCTCGGAAGGATACTGTTCTCGATCTTCGTACCGATTGTTACTTTTATTGTATTGTATATCGGATTCCGGTTTCTCCGCGACAGCGGAGCGCCGCAGATTGTCATTACCCTTGTAGCGATAGTCTGGGGTGTTGGAGGCGTAGCCGCACTATTTGTTGTAGCGAACTGGCTTATCCAGCGGCTTTCATTAAAATGGCGGTCCCGGTTTACTCCGTTTCTGTTTGTAGGGCCCGCACTAATCATTATCGGGTGGTATCTTTTCGTTCCCACGATACGGACCCTGTACTTGAGTTTTTTTGGGAAACTATCAAACCAATTCGTGGGGCTTAAAAATTATCTCTATGTATTTACCGACCATACCATGCTCATTGCATTCCGAAACAATATGCTCTGGCTTTTTCTCGGTACTTCACTCTGCGTGGCAGCCGGTCTCACAATTGCCCTCTTAACGGATCGGTCAAAAATAGAAAGGACCGCAAAATCTCTTATTTTTCTTCCCATGGCTATTTCTTTTGTAGGGGCTGCGGTGATCTGGAAATTCGTTTACGCCTACAAACCGCCCGGAATCGAACAGGTCGGGCTCTTAAACGCGATTGTTGTTGCCCTCGGTGGCGAGCCGATCGGATGGATTACCATCCGTCCCTGGAACACGATTTTTCTCATTATCATTTTAGTTTGGCTGCAAACCGGTTTTGCCATGGTTATTTTTTCCGCAGCGATTAAAGGAGTGCCGAAAGAACTGTTAGAGGCTGCCCGGATCGACGGGGCAAAGGAAATGCGAATCGTGTTCAATGTTATCATTCCGTACATACGGAGTACAATCGTGACGGTTTCGACTACCATTTTACTTTTAACGCTGAAAATATTCGATATTGTCTATGCGATGACGAACGGTCTATACGGGACGGAGGTGCTTGCAAGCCAGCAATATAAGCAGATGTTTAAGTTTCTGCATTACGGCCGGGGGTCGGCTATCGCAATGGTTATCTTGATAGCTGTCATTCCGGTTATCTGGTACAATCTCCGTCAATTCAATCAGAGGGAGGTGTTCTAATGGTCGTCAATAAAAGTCTAAAAAGAAAAAAGGTCACCTCTTCAGTTTTTGTTCATATCCTTCTCGTTGTTTTGTGCATTATTTGGTCGCTCCCGACGGTGGGAATCTTGATTACGTCTTTCCGGCCGAGCGATGAAGTGCCCAGAACCGGCTGGTGGACCGTAATTTTCCGGAAGGGAAGTGAATTTACTACGGAAAACTATCGGCAGGTCCTCGCGGGAAAAGATTATTCATTTATAAATGAAAAGGGTGAAAAAGTCAGGGCTTCCGGAGACAATCTTTTGACCGCGTTCCTGAACAGCCTGACCGTGACCGTGCCCGCGGTGGTCATCCCGATTCTGATTGCAGCTTTCGCGGCCTACGGGTTCGCCTGGCTCAAGTTTCCGGGAAGGAGGCTGCTGTTTACCGGAATTGTTGCGATCCTGGTGGTCCCGCTCTATATCGCGCTCATCCCGATTCTTCGGGACTATCAGCGGCTGCAGTTAAACGGTACGTTTTTAGGAATTTGGCTCGCCCATACCGGATTCGGACTCCCCCTGGCGACTTATCTTTTGTTCAATTACATCAGCACGATTCCCCGAAGTATTATGGAGTCTGCATTTATCGACGGAGCAACCCATTTCAAGACCTTTGTACGCCTCATTCTTCCCCTGTCCATGCCGGCGCTTGCATCATTTGCAATATTTCAATTTATCTGGGTATGGAACGACCTCATCGTTGCCCTGGTGTTTATGGGGGCAGGCGCTGAGAATGCGGTATTGACTCAACGGCTGTTAAACATGGCCGGAACGAGGGGTCAAGACTGGCATCTTCTCACCTCCGGCGCATTTGTCAGTATGATTCTCCCTCTTATCGTATTTTTCGGGCTGCAGAAGTTTTTTGTCCGCGGCTTATTGGCGGGCTCGGTCAAGGGATGAGACCGTTTTTTCACGTTTTTTAGATTTGGTCTCGGGTGAGTGGTATCGTGATGCGTAATTCCTGTCAGCTCATTACCTATCCGGACAGTCTCGGTGGAGACCTGCCGACCCTGCTTTACATACTCGACACATATCTCGAAAATGCGGTAACCGGAATACACCTGCTTCCCTTCTATCCCTCCTCTGCCGATCGGGGGTTTGCCCCGCTGACGTACTATGAGGTCGATTCCGCTTTCGGTACCTGGAAAGATATTACGGAAATCGGGGCGAAGTACGATCTCATGGTCGACTTCATGTTCAATCACCTGTCGCGACAATCTGAATATTTTAAAGACTTCCTCGAGAAGAAAGAGCGCTCGGAGTACCGCGATCTCTTTATTCGGTTCAAGGGGTTCTGGCCGGGCGGGGCCCCGACGGAGGAGGATTTAGCCAAAGTATATACCCGCAAACCGAGACCGCCGTATACGGAAGCGGAGTTTGCAGACGGCACCCGGGAACGGCTCTGGTGCACCTTTGAGGATGAGCAGATCGATTTGAACCAGAAATCGCCGAGAGTCCGGGAACTTACCGCGCAGTTTCTTCGCTTCCTCTGTGAAAAAGGGGCCCGGATGATCCGGCTCGATGCTTTTGCGTATGCGACGAAGCGGCCCGGAACAAACTGCTTTTTCCTCGAGCCTGATGTGTGGGAACTGCTTACGTATGCACATGAAACCGTTAGGCTTTACGGGGCCGATATCCTTCCGGAAATTCATGAACAGTATACCATTCAGTTGAAGCTTGCCGGCCGCGGCTATTGGGTGTACGATTTTGCGCTGCCCATGCTTCTGCTCCAGGCGGTATTCGAGGGTTATTCCGTGAACCTCAAAAGATGGCTTTCTATCTGTCCGAGGAAACAGTTCACCACGCTGGATACCCATGACGGCATAGGAGTGGTGGATGTCATTGACCTAATGGACCGGGAAGAGATAGAGCGGACAAAGGAAAACCTTTACCGTAGGGGAGCGAATATCAAGCGAATTTACAACACCGCGAGTTATAACAACCTGGATGTCTACCAGCTAAACTGCACCTATTATTCGGCCTTAGGAAACGACGACGAGCTCTATCTGTTGACAAGGGCGGTGCAGTTTTTCTGTCCCGGGATTCCCCAAGTATATTACGTCGGCCTTTTAGCCGGAGAAAATGATATCGACTTGCTTGAAAAAACGAAGATCGGGAGAAATATCAATCGTCATAACTATTCCCACGGGGAAGTCGCGGAAAACCTCAAGCGGGACGTGGTCCAACGGCTTCTGGAGTTGATGAGGTTTCGAAACAGCCACCCCGCTTTTTCAGGTACGTTCAGATTACTCGAAAGTTCCGATTCGGCCCTGAAAATACGATGGACCAGGAACACCCATTGGGCGTTCCTGGCTGTTGATTTTTTACGAGGGAGTTTTCAAATCGATGCTTCGGGTCGGTAAGGGCCACACCACTACTGCGACTTCTTCGGTTTGAGAAAAGCGCTCCAGTAACTCATTCCGACGAACA
>CAYWIK010000106.1:0-3449 GCA_964458315.1 uncultured Spirochaetales bacterium
CCGGCGCCGGTCAACCTGGCGCCCAGGGCCCCGGCCGCCCGCAAATCGGAAGCAAGCCGGTCGAGTTCCGGACAACTGATTTCATACAGGTCCCTGCAGCTTGCGTGGGAATCATCCATCAGTTCTCCGAATCGTACGAGATCGCCCTGTTCCAGTGCTTCCGCCGACTCTTCCACCCGTTCCCGCTCCTTAAGGATATGGATGACCCGGCTTTGGATCTTAAGCCCCTGCTCCGGCTCCGGAAGAAGCGAACCGTCCTTTCGGATAAAAAATTTCTCTTTTACTTTTTCCGCCGGCATGGACAGCGCCGCCGCAACCTCGGAGACCGAATAGGGGCTTTCATGCAGGGCCTCTTCGATAATATTCCAAATATCATCCCAGGGCATGCCGAGTTTTTCTTCCGTGATATCGCCTAAAAGCCGCAGATTTACCTTGCCGGCGGGTTCTCCCCGGCTTGTTACCGCCCGGAAAAAAGCGCGGGCCAGGAGCTCTACACCGAGGGCGCACTCGATGGTCCGTAAATTGTATTTGTCCATGGTCTCTCTGGTTTTCGGCGCCTGGACCAGGGTGTCTGCAACGATGACTGTACAGCCCGCGGGAATATCCACGGTCCGATACCCGAAGGGATGAAAATCGATTTTTAAAGCTTTTCCTTTTTCAGAAAGAAGGGACGCCGCCTGGTCCATCCCTCCCCCTTTCGTCCCCACATATTGCTCCCCTTCGGCAAGAATACCTGCCAATTCCGGATACGGCACGTTCAAGCCGTTGACCGTACAATACATGAGGCCGCTGACGACCACTAAGGCGGAAGAGGAGCTCAAGCCGGCTGCCGGGGGAATCCTGCCGCAGAGAAGCACATCCATACCCCGGTACTCCGGACCCGGTATGCCCTCCTCAGCGCGGGGCCCGGCCGCACCTTCAGCCCGCGCGGTCATTGCCTGCACCCCGGCCTTGCAGTAGTTTCCCCAATCTCCCGTTTCATAAGGCGGAATTTCCCGGGCAGCGGTAAAATGCCGAGGCGGAAATGAAGGGTCGAGGTTACGGATCCGTATTTCGCCGTCCTCCCGGCCGCTGAAAAGGGCGGTAAAATCCCGTTCAAGCGCCATGGGGAGGACCGGGCATCCGTTGTAGTCGGTGTGCTCCCCTATGAGGTTCACACGCCCGGGGGCATGGGCCTCCCATTCCGGTTCCCGTCTAAATATTTGGGCAAATTTGGCTCTCATTTCTTCTATTTTGCGGTCCATTATCCAGTGCCCCCGATCGCGGGGATAACTTCTTTCTCGATGAGGTCCGGATTTTCGGGCGGTACAGGATTAATCCCTCCGAGGATGCCGAGCATAATCCGTCTTCCGTTTTTCCGAATCTCCCGCCAAATTTCACCCTCCTCCGGACCGGAAGGGACAGGCAGGATGCCTACCCCCGCGGCCTCGACAATTCCGATCCCTTCGCTTTTTATTTTTTCCAGACGCGCGGGTGTTCTAAAATCCGGGTTTCTGAAAAAAAGATAGAATGAACGACACGCTCCTTCACGGACATAGATCACATTGCAGGTATTTCTTCCCGGGTCCCGGGCCTTCCACTCCCGAAGCAGTAAATCGGCACAGTCGAGGAGTTTAACAGGGTCCCGCCCCCCGACCCTGACAAGGGCCAGGGGATAGTCGAGAACGGAGACTGTACACCCCTTTTTGCGAAAGGCCATGCGGCCGCCGGCCCGCATGGCAGGCAGGGAAAGTCCCTTAAAGACCTGCAGATGATGATGTTCCAGAATCGAGGACCCGGCCCATTTCACATCAGAATTAGAACACACGGTGTATCCCGGCGCCATCTCCTCAAAGGCGATCATATCCTCGAGGGAATAGCGGTCCACGTGCATTGGTACGTGTTCCTCCCCGATTACCACGAAATGATACGGAAAAATGGGAAAGGGCGTCAGCTGGATGAAATAGGGGCGGGATGTACGGGCTAACGTAAATTCGAAGACGCGAAGGGTTTCTTTTCCCGGCCTCCCGGCATTTTCTCTGCAGATTGCGCACTGGGGCGTCCCGGGAAAAAAAGGCCGCGCCGTTCCGGCTTCGTTCCCCCGAGACCCGCTGCCCGGAAGGTCTCCTGCACCGGCGTCGGGAGTATATCCGGACCTCCCGTAGTTTACTTGGAGATGAAATTCGATTTCATATCGAGAATCGAAAAATAAATGATGTTCGTTTCCTTCAAGTTTTTCCGCGGTGATGTAGCCTGCGGCAAGCTCCCATTGATATAGAGCATCCATCGCTTTCGACAACCCGTCATGTTTACAAACAGCATCGAGCAGTTTCTGAATTTCCTGCTGCGCCGTGTGTGAAGAAGCGCCACGAAGCGCTTTTACGGCATCGATGGATGCTTTCCCCTCATGAATATGCAAATTCAACATGGAAAATCAGTATACCCTAATACGGCCGAAAATTGAACAGGACGCTGTAAGATTCGTCTAAGGCGACTAAGTCCGCCTGCAGGCCGGGACGCACGGCCCCCCGGTCGGTGAGACCAAGAAGCCGGCATGGGTTTTCCGTCACCAGGGGCAGTACTTCAGCCGGGAGGGCCCCGGCAACCCGGGCAAAATGTCGGCAAACCTCGGTAATGAGACGGTTCGAGCCGATCAAAACCCCGTTTTCGGTATAACGAACGCCCTTTTCGTCTGAAACCACTTTTTCACCGAAATATGTATATTCACCGTGGGCGAGGCCCGCGGAAACCACGGCATCCGAAATCAGGAGCATTCGCTCTTTTCGAAGATGCCGGCTGCAGAGAAGCAGCAGTTCGTCCGCCACGTGGATTCCGTCGCCGTTGAGTTCGAAAAAGCATTCATCATCGAGAAACGGGAGGGCCGCGAGGCCGGGGCGTTTGTGGGAGATACCCGACATCGCATTAAAAAGATGGGTGATATTGAAGGGGGGCGCCGAAGCGGACCGGGCCGTCCTTTCCATAATCCCGCGCGCTTCGGCGGCCGTGCAGTTCGAATGGCCGAAACAAGGCACAATCCCGTTTTCCCGAAGCCGCTGCACAACAGCTTCCGCTCCCGGCAGTTCGGGAGCAACGGTCATCATCCGGATATGCCCTCTGCCTATGCGTATGATCCTTTCAAGGGCCTTGAGGTCGGGTTCCCGAATGAGGGAAGGGCTGATTCCTCCCCGTTTCTCTTTGTTAACAAAGGGGCCCTCTATATACAAGCCGGGTACGCGCTGCTTAAGCTTCCGGTCCGCGTCGAGGGCCTCCGCAAGCGCGGCCACCGCTTCTTCGCTGCACGGGAGGGTGGGCAGCAGCGTGTTTACGCCGTGTAGGGATAAAAACCGGACAATCTTATCGAGTGCTTCCGGCCCCTCGACCGACTGCTCCACCCCCGCCTCCCCGCAGCCGTGGATATGCAGTTCCACCAGGCCGGGGACCACATAAGCGCCCCGGACATCGATTACCGG
>CAYWIK010000106.1:3549-6278 GCA_964458315.1 uncultured Spirochaetales bacterium
GCTTCGATAACGCCGTTTCGCACGCCCACCGTACTCCCCCGCTGCACATTACCGCCGGCTAATAGGGAGCAATTGCGTATTTCATAGGTGCCGAGATTGATCTGTTCCGTCAGATTGCTTTCCTTTGTATGACCGCCTGAGCGAAGCAGTCTATTTAACCGTCAAGCTGAATACACCGTCCCAGCCTTCTTTCGGCGGGCTCTTTTCGAAATCGACACACCGGTTGATAAAGGTTGTTGAAGGACCGTCTTCGGGTAAAAAATCGTATACCTTTGTAAACGTCTTTTCCGCTTCCCTCCACTGCTTCGCTTCGAAAAGTTGGAGACCCTGATGGAATATATCGAGGCCCTGAAGGACCCGTTCGTCAATGTTTTCCGGTTCACCCACCAGTTCGTATAACCGTACCGGTTCATGGATTCCCACCACCCGCACCCGGTCGAGCATACGGGTAACAAACTTGTTTCCCCCGGATTCGTAGGCCGGCTGGCTCATGAGGATCCAGGTGCCGTACTGCTTATTGACGCCTTCCAATCGAGCGGCCAGGTTTACCGAGTTTCCCATGATGGTATAATCCATCTTGTTGGCCGTTCCCATGTTTCCGACAACCATGTCCCCGCTGTTGATGCCGATCCTGGTATGCAACTCCGACGGCGAGATGTTCTGCTCCATCACATGCCGGTTGAGTTCCCCTTCCGCGATCTTCATTCTGATCGCGGACCGGCATGCCCGTTCCGCATGGTCGGGTAAATCGACGGGCGCGCCGAAAAACGCGATAATCGCATCGCCCTCGTATTTGTCGATGGTCGCCTGCTGATCGAGGAGTATATCACTCATCTTGGTCAGATACATATTAAGCAGCCGGACCAGTTCCGTCGGGTCAAGACTTTCTGAAATGGTTGAAAATCCCCGGATATCGGTAAAACAGGCAGTCATGAAGCGCTTCTCTCCGCCAAGGCTGAGTTTTTCCGGATGGGCGATGAGTTCGTTTACAACCGTACCGCTCAAATACCGTCCGAAGGCGTTCTGAATAAAGGTTTTCTCCCGGGCAGTCGACAGGAACTGGAAAACCGTCAGGCCGACGAAAGTGCCGGCAAGGGACGTGAGAGGGGCCATCATCTTGATGAAATAGCCGAGGAAGATAAAAACCGCAATATTCGCTCCGAAATAAACAATAACGTAGCAGACACCAAGAATGATCGAAAGCCCCGGCCGCAGATTCCGTACACTGAAAAATACTAAGGCCGTAAGGACCAGGGCAATCAAACTCGAGACCCACCACGGCGTCAAATCGAGAAACCGCTCCTGCAGAATCGTGTTGACCACCGAGGCATGCGTGCCGACGTTGTCATACTCCTTGGAAAAAGGGTTGACCCCGCGGTCGGTGGTCGACGTTCCGGTCCAGCCGATAAAACAGAATGCACCTTCTAAATTCTTCGCTAAGATCGAACGGGTTTGCTCGAGGAGGGACAACAGTTCCGCCGTTTCGTCGAATATGTTCGTCACATCCTGTTTAAGCCCTTCGTAGTAGGCGATATCGTCCTCACCTAAGCCCGGGGTCCGCATAACCGCATTGATCTCGTCTAAAAAATCATCTTTTGCCGGCCCGTTTAGATATGCCCCGACCTCGGAAAAGAAAAAATTGCGAATTTCCCGATAATCGGTTATCCCGGCGGGATCACCCCCCTCGAGGATCTCGGTTTCCAGCATCTCCGCGTAGTCATAGGGCTGCAGCAGTCCGCTTTCGCCTTCGTAAAGACTAAGCATCCCCGATTCCTCCATGACCCGAAGGTTGTGTACCAGCCGCTCCTCCTGCCGGTTGTGGAGAACGACGTAATAAAAAGAGAGATGTCTGAAGCTCTCGCGAAATTCTTTCTTCGGCCAGTTAATTAAAAACTCGCCTCCGGGAGTCAGCGGAATAGTGAGGTCCTTTACCGTTCCATCGAGCAGCTCCGCGTCTTTGAGCACATACTCTTGCGGCCCGACCACCACATCCGGATTCCCCAGCCATGAAAGAAGAGGCCTAAACCCGAGCTGTCCGAAAACCGCGCCGCCGATTCTCCGCGTGAGGTAGACCCTCCTTCGGACCCCGTCCTCGTCGATGATGATATTGGTAAACCCTGCTCCGGCGGCAGGCCTTATGACTTTGTCGATCGTCGGCACGAGATCTCCGGCAGGGTTGATCGACTCAATATTGCCGCTGATGTTTGCAAGGCTCAGGTTTTCCATCGCCCACGCCCGGCTTTCTTCACTGATGTCTTCGTCTATTTCCGGAACAACGTTAATGGTGAAAAAGGTGTTTCCAAAAAAGCGGGCCGCCTGGCCTAGGTACTCGTCATTGTCCCGGGCGATCTGCTGTACTTCGTTTAAAAGCTCGCGGTTCACGTTTTCGGTCATGGCGCTTAAGTCCATGAGATAGTCCGGTACCGCATCGGCGGGCAGCTGGCCTGCATCCACAGCCGCCGCAAGCTGCCGGATGTTCTCCCGCAGGGAGTCGAAGCTCTGCTGAAAGGTTTCGGGGATTTCCTCATTCAGCATCTCGGAATTGACCCCGAGGGCGCTTTCGTCACGGTACTCGATATCAAATACGGCGTAGTTTGCGCCGAATTCTTTCATGGTGATCAGCCCGTCTCCCATGATGTGCCGGCTCCAGGGCCAGAACCCTACTTTCGATATAGCAGTGTCGTCAACATCGAGGAGAAGAATCGAGTCGTGCTCTTCGAGCTCCGGCT
>CAYWIK010000107.1:0-6216 GCA_964458315.1 uncultured Spirochaetales bacterium
CGCAGGCAATACCGACCGGGGAAAAGCTGCCGACGTCATTGGCGCTGTTCATGAAGAGCTGGGGCGGTACTGGGATTTCGGAGATTGAGGGATAGAGGCGCGGTTTTACGGCAGTCCCGGCTGCGGCGTACAGTTCACCGTTTATTATTCCGTAAATACTCGAGCCACCCCTTAATACCTCTATCCTTTACCAGCTGATATACCTTTAGGAAGCCCTTCCCGTACACCCGGTCCCGGGTACTGAAAAAGGACTCGATAATGTAGCCGGCCTCGTCGGCGGTACCGAACTTCCTCACAGCCTCGGCGTTCCCGGCCCGGCCCGATCCCCCGGCAAGCTCCCGCAGGATCAGATACGCCGCGTAGTTGCAGCTCCCCTCACGGAGAGCCGGATCGTTTTCAGGCACCGCATACAGATGCTGCCACACGTGCATGAGCTCATGAGCGGCTGTCGCGATATAGTGTGTCTCCGGAAGACCTTTAAGGATAAAGATCTGCATCGAGAAGGAGGCGAGACGGCCGTTTACCGTCTTCTTTTCGAGCTTGGTAAAACCGGCCTCTTCCGAGCGGACAGCCCGGCGGCCGGAAATTTTAGCGAGCCCTCCCCGGTTGAGCAGATGGGTTTCGGCGAAAGTTCCCTTGACAATGATACCGTACCTTTCCAGCCTGCTCCTGATATCCTTTAGGATCGGCACGGCGGCCGCCGTATTGTCGACGGCGCTTTTTAGACATAAAGTGCAGATTACACGGCCGTCGGGATACGTTTTTCCGCCGCCGGTAAGCCCTTTGGAAATGAGCCGCCCGCAGTAGAAGCAGCGCAGCGCCTCCCGCAGGTGACCGGCATGGTAGGCATTCCCCCAGTAATCTTTTACATATTTTCCTGTTATCGGTTTTCCGCAGTGGCCGCAGCTTATTTGTGGCATATTTATTAGACATTATCAACAAAATAGGTTTTTGTGTAAACGCATCGAGCCTCATAAGTTTCTGAGACCGGCCGCGGTTTGCAGCACACGGCAGGATTAAAAAAAAGCGACTGACGATTTTTACCGTTCCATGTATACTACAAAGAATAAGGAGGTGTGTATGACGGAAAAGGAGATGGTTGCAGATCTGCTCGAGACGGCAAGAGGGGCGCAAAAGAAGTATGAAGCCTTTGACCAGCAGCAGGTGGACCGTATCGTCAGAGCAGTCGGAAAGGTTGTTTTTGACAATGCGGAGGAACTCGCCCGCATGGCGGTGGACGAGACCGCAATGGGAGACTACGAAGACAAGGTAAAGAAAAACAAGGGCAAATCGCGGATCATCTGGAACAGCCTCAAACATAAAAAATCGGTGGGAATCATCGATTATGATGAAAAAGAGAAGATGTATCTGGTTGCAAAACCGAAAGGAGTAATCGGCCTGGTTACTCCCTGTACCAACCCCATCGTCACGCCGATGTGCAATACCATGTTTGCCCTCAAAGGAAGAAACGCGGTCATTATCGCCCCTCATCCGCGGGCGAAGGCGTGCGGCACATACACAGTCAAACTTATTAATGCCGAACTCGCTAAACTCGGGGCCCCTGAAAACTTGATTCAGATTATCGAAGAACCGAGCATCGAATTGACCGGCGAGCTCATGCATCAAGTCGACGTCGTTGTTGCGACCGGCGGTATGGGGATGGTCCGGGCCGCTTATTCGAGCGGCAAGCCGGCCTACGGCGTCGGCGCCGGGAACGTACAGGCGATTATCGACGACGGCGCCGACCTCGAAGATGCCGCGGAAAAAATAATAATCGGCAGGACCTTCGACAACGGGATTATCTGCTCCGGAGAGCAGACGGTCATCGCTCCGGAGGAGTCCTTCGATGCCGTTGTTGCGGCTTTTAAAAAGCAAGGCGCATACTACTCGGACGACGAAGCCATCATAGACAAGCTCCGCTCCGCCATGTTCACGGAAAAACAGGTCATGAACAGGGATGCCGTCGGCCAACCGGTTGAACGGATAGCGGAAATGGCGGGGATTGATATACCGGAGAACACAAGGGTCATTCTGCTCAAGCCCAAAGGAATCGGGGAGCAGGACCTGCTCTGTAAAGAAAAGATGTGCCCCGTCCTCGCCATCATTCCCTACAAGACCTTCGACGACGCCCTGCATATCGCCCAGTCCAACCTCGATTATGAAGGAAAAGGGCATTCCGTCTCTATTCATTCCCACAATATCGAGCACATAAAACAGGCCGGTGAGCATCTCACGGTAAGCAGACTGGTGGTAAACCAGGTGTGCTCGACCAGCGCGGGAGGAAGTTTCTTCAACGGTTTTGCCCCGTCAACGACCCTCGGCTGCGGGAGCTGGGGGAACAACTCGATTTCCGAAAACCTCGATTACCACCATCTCATCAATATCTCGAGGATTGGACTGTATAATGAAGATGCCGCCGCGCCGACGGACCAAGAATTGTGGGGGTAACCTGTGCAGGATTATGAAAAGATCGAGGCAAAGAAAAAGGAATGGGAAAAGACCACTCTGAAAAAGGTAACGGACCGCTTTCCGGAACGGAAAGAAAAATTCGCCACCGGATCGGAAATCGAAGTCGACCGGCTCTACCTGCCGAAAAATGAAACCGCAGATGATTACCTGGAGAACCTCGGATTTCCGGGGGAATATCCATTTACCCGGGGGGTCCAGCCCACCATGTACCGCGGCAGGCCCTGGACCATGCGGCAGTATGCGGGTTTCGGCAGCGCTGAAGAGTCGAACAAGCGGTACCAATATCTTCTCGAGCAGGGACAGACAGGCCTTTCCATCGCCTTCGACCTTCCCTCGCAAATCGGTTACGATTCCGACCACCCGATGGCCCGCGGCGAGGTGGGAAAAGTCGGCGTAGCCGTCGACACGTTAAAGGACATCGAAATCCTTTTCGACGGCATTAGACTGGATCAAATCTCCACATCCCTGACCGCGAATGCAACCGCGCCGGTCCTGATCGCTATGTATTTTGCCCTTGCAGAAAAGCAGGGGGTCCCCGCTGATAAGCTGAAAGGGACCGTCCAGAACGATATACTCAAGGAGTACGTCGCCCGGGGGACCTATATCTTTCCGCCGGGACCGTCGATGCGTCTCATCAACAACACCTTTGAATACTGTTCGGAGCATGTTCCGAACTGGAACACCATCAGCATTTCCGGATACCACATCCGTGAAGCCGGATCCACGGCGATTCAGGAGGTAGCCTTTACGATCGCCGACGGGATCGAATATGTGAAAAACGCGGTCGCCGTGGGTCTCGATGTAGACGACTTCGCCAAACGGCTCTCCTTCTTTTTCAATGCCCATAACGATCTTTTCGAAGAAGTTGCGAAATTCCGCGCCGCCAGGAGGATATGGGCCAAGGTGATGAAGGAAAAGTTTCAGGCAAAAAACCCGAAATCGATGATGATGCGGTTTCATACGCAAACCGGCGGGTCCACCCTTACCGCCCAGCAGCCGGACAACAATATTATCCGAGTCACCATTCAGGCCCTCGCCGCGGTCTTAGGCGGCACCCAGAGTCTGCACACCAATTCCAGGGATGAGGCCCTCGCCCTGCCTTCGGAGGATTCGGTGCGCACCGCTCTCCGTACCCAGCAGATTATTGCCTGCGAATCGGGTGTGACCGAGACGATCGACCCCCTCGCCGGTTCCTACTATGTGGAATCCCTGACAGACAGAATCTGCAGTGAAGTGTACGGCTACCTCGACAAAATCGAACAGATAGGCGGGATGGTCAAGGCAATCGAAAAAGGCTATGTACAGAAGGAAATCCAGGATTCAGCATACCGTTATCAGAAGGAAGTGGAAGAAGGGGAGCGGGTCGTTGTAGGGGTAAATAGGTATCAAACAGAAGCAACACCGCCGCGGGACCTTTTGAAACTTGACCCGAAGGTACAAGACCTGCAGCTGTCCAAACTTGCGGAAGTGAAGAAATCACGGGACGTGAAAACAGTCGAATCGAACCTCGCCAAACTTAGAAATGCTGCTGAGGACGAAAAGGAGAACCTGATTTCTTATATCCTCGAAGCGGTCAAGGCATACGCAACCATGGGAGAAATATGTGATCAGCTGCGTGCGGTATTCGGTGAGCACAAAGAATCGATCGTCCTGTAAAATGAAGGGGGGCGAAAATGAAAGAGAAAAATAAAATTAGGATTTTAATCGCAAAGCCCGGACTCGACGGTCATGACCGCGGGGCCAAATACATTGCGCGTGCCCTCCGCGACGGGGGGTATGAGGTAATTTATACGGGAATTCGGCAGACCCCCGAAGCAATCGTCAGCACGGCCGTCCAGGAAGACGTCCAGTTTGTGGGCCTAAGCCTGCTTTCCGGCGCCCACCTCGAACTGTTTCCTAAAGTCGTACAGCTTTTAAAAGAGAGCGGCGCGGAAGATATCGTTGTCTTCGGCGGCGGAATTATCGGAGAGGAAGACATTCCGGTCTTACAGCATGAGGGAATAAAGAGAATTTTCACTCCCGGCACGACGATTAAGGAAGTAAAGGATTTTATCGAGGAAACCGCCGGAAATGTATGATCTCCAAACCGTGACCGCCGGGATTCTTAAAGGAGATCCGCGGTATATCGCCCGGGCAATCAGCATCGTGGAAAACGAAATGCCGGAAAAGGAAAAACTTATCGGCAGAATCTTTTCCTCCACCGGGTCTGCCGAGGTCATCGGCGTGACCGGTCCTCCCGGTTCCGGAAAAAGCACGCTGGTAGACCGGCTGATTGCATACAAGCGGAGAGCAGGAGAGAAAGTAGCCGTTATTGCCGTAGACCCGAGTTCGCCCTTCACACAGGGAGCGCTTTTGGCCGACAGAATCAGAATGCAGGACCACGCGTGCGACCCCGGAGTATACATCCGGTCGATGGCTTCTCGGGGCCATTTAGGCGGTATTTCCAGCGCTACCTTCGATGCGGTGAAGATTCTCGATGCAGCCGGGTATGATACGGTATTTGTCGAAACCGTCGGAGTGGGACAGTCGGAAGTCGAGATTGTCGATGTGTGCGATATCGTCCTGCTTGTCCTGATTCCCGGAATGGGGGACGAAATACAGGCCCTCAAAGCGGGCATCATGGAAGTGGGGGACCTCTATGTGATCAACAAGAAAGACCTCGACGGCGCCGACCGGGTCAAGACAGAGGTGGAATACGCCCTCAATCTCCTAGGCGGGTGCATAACGGATGTTCACCCCGTCATCATGGTATCCGCGGTCGAAAAGGACGGGTCCGACGAACTTTCACTTCGCATCGATGAATATTTCCGTGAAATAAAGCGCAGAGGGCATCTCGAGGAACGGCGGAAAGAAAACTTTCAGAAAGAGCTCGAGAAACTCATCACCGAGAAGGTAAAAAAAGTCCTCGACGACCGATACGCCATTTCGGAGTGTCTGGAGTGCTGGGCGGAAGAGCTTTTTTCTCGGGAGAAGGACCCGTATACCATTATTCATGAAAATGTCATACAAAAACTGGAGGGAGGAGAAGCGACATGATACGAAAGATAAACCATATCGGTATAGCAGTGCATGCCCTAGAGGAATCGGTACCCTTCTACCGGGACGTCCTCGGGCTCGAATATTTGGGAGAGGAGGAAGTCCCCGGACAAAAGGTAAAGGTGGGGATGTTTCAGGTGGGAGAAGTGAAGATAGAGCTTCTCGAACCGGCTTCTGCAGACAGCCCCGTGGCGAAGCATCTGGAGAAGCGGGGGGAAGGGGTCCATCACATCGCCTACGAAACCGACGAGGTGACTGCAGCCATTGAAGAGATGAAGGAGAAGGGGATCGAACTGATCGACAAGGAACCGCGGGAGGGCGCCCACTGCATGAAAATCGCCTTCCTCCACCCCAAGTCCACCGGCAAGGTGCTCACGGAAATCTGCTCCTGCGAAGAGATCTCCCCTTAACGGTCATTTTTTATCTTTATTACAAATATGCCTTCATGCATATTGTACACTGCCGCAAGATGACCGTCACGGGTTTCGATTACAGAATCAGCCTGATCGTAAAAGCCGCCCCCCCGCTGCAATTCCCAGGCGAGCTCGCCTTGGCTGTCTAACTTTATAAAATAGGAAGCTGTATCGCCCCACGAATTTTCACCGGGGTGAACAACGCCGACCGCTGCGCACCCGCCGTCTGAGGTTGCACATCCCGAAAGTGCAATGTCATCGAAGGGCATACCGTACATTTTCTGCCAAAGTATGTCAC
>CAYWIK010000108.1:0-4166 GCA_964458315.1 uncultured Spirochaetales bacterium
CGTCGTCTCCCGCTTTGTTTATCCGCATACCGGAAGAGAGTTTTTCGATGTTTTCGTCTACAGCCCAGTTGTTGAACTTCAACTGTCTCTGGGCAAACATCGCGCTTAAGTTGTGATTGATAATCATACAATCCTCCTTGATTGTTGTAGGTGAGACTTCCTTGTCTCATTATTAATATTTTCGGTTTTTAAAAAGCGACCTTTACAAAGTGAAAAAAAAAATGAGAAAAAGTGTCGATACTGTAATGTGGATAAACAAGCATGAAAAATGAATACGGCCTTATACTGACCGGAGGAAACGCCCCGGATTACGCATTGACGTCCCGATATATTCGCGGAGCGAAAAAAGTTGTTGCCGCAGATTCAGGTTACGATCTTGCATGGAATCTTTCGTATCTCCCGGATGTGATCGTCGGAGATATGGATTCGGTGGTGCATAAGGAAGAGTTGAACCATGTTCCTGAAGAAAGAAAAATGGTGTGGCCTAAGGATAAGGATGAAACGGACACGGAGCTTGCACTTCGGCTGCTTTGGGGGGAAGGGTACAGGAAAATCGCCGTTATCGGAGGAGGAGGAGGAAGGCTTGATCACACCATCGGGATCCTAAGCCTTTTCGAACGTGAAATGCGTCCTTCCGTATGGCTGACGGACAGAGAAATGGTGATATTGGTTGAAGATAAATTTTCCATTCAAACGGAACTTGGGGAGACCGTTTCTGTTTTTCCCCTGGGGGAAAAAGCCGAAGGACTTCGCTCCGAGGGGCTCAAATGGAGTTTAAACGGATTATCCTGGAGTCGGGGAGATATGGGAATAAGCAACAAAACCGTATTACGGCACATTTCTTTGGAGGTGAAAAAAGGAAAAATATTGGTTATACTTGAATTACGAGGAGACCGTATGCATGTCTGACCGAACAGTTCTTCCCGACCTTGCCAGAAGTTTGTCCGAACAGGAACGGAGAAGGCTCCTGTCTAAAATCCAAAATAGTATCAGCTTAAACGATTCTACGGAAGAAAGTATTTATCACAAAGAAATGGAAGAAGATGAACGGGAGGTGATGCTTAAAAACGATATGGAGCGGGCTTCCCTTTTTATCCGTTTACGCCTTTGGTTAAAGCGGGTATTCAGCGGAAAAGACCCGAAGGAATTATTCATCACTCTTCGGTTGAGTCAGTATAAAACGAAAATTAACCAAAAAACCCCCGGACTCGTCAGTTTCGAAACCCGAAGCCTTCTACCAAAATGCGCCGAACAGTTTTTCTCCCTCTATCTGTCCGTTATGCCGCTTATTAAGCTGTTCCGGTCCCTTTGGAGCAGCTCAAAAAAATACGAGCATGCCATTACCGCCTTGATAGAAAAACGGGTCATCGATGCAAAAAAAACGATACTGAATTTTATGACTCTAAAAGACATGGAAAAGATTTACGCGGAATCAAGTTCGAAAAATGTCTTGAAAAACAAACTAATCGAGGAAATCAACGGCTATGTGGCTGGAATTGAAGATTCCGTATTTTCAGAATTGGAGGAAGGCATTATCCCGATCTATTATCTCAAAGATCTCGTACTCTTCCCGTACAATGAACTTTTTAAATTATTCAAGGTTACGTACGACGCTGAAGATAAAAGTCCTAATTTTAAGTCCGCATCTGCATTTGTTGCCCTCGAATACCTTGAACAGATGTATTACGCTGTATATCTCGCCACCAAAATTGACAGGAACAAAAAAATAGATAAAGATTTTACCGAAAGGCTCTGTGACGCGGACGACGAGGATGAGACAGACCCTTGTGAAGACCTTAAAGGAAGGGAAATCGGTGAAATTATTCCGGAAATTCTTAATGAAGTAACAACCTTTGCGAGGAAACTGCCCTTTGTCGAGCTCATTCGGTTTTATCACGAAGATCCATATTACCAATTGATTTTTTATATTCCAAAACTGAATATCAGGGATTTTTACAGATCGAAATTGGAACTCGACATTATTCCTCAATTAGACGATTATTTTCCCCAAGTGCGGAAAAATGTAATAGATGATAAGATCGAAGAACTGTTTCCAAATGAAAGGCTTGAGCCGCTCCTTTATTACCGGGACTACTCGAGTGTTGATTATAAAAGGATCGGATTACCAACTTTTGCATATACCAGGTCGATTAACTTAATGTATAATTTTATCAGGTCCTACTACAGAAAAAAGATACAAAATGTTATACAAATTCTCAGCCAGGGCCTTCTGAGACAGAACCGGCTGACTTTAAACCGCCTGCTCGTGCACTCGGCGGCCATCGAAGATTTACAGGACAAAATAAAATCATTCGATAATAGTCTCTCTTCCGATGAGGACGATGGAAAACTCTTTC
This sequence comes from uncultured Spirochaetales bacterium, assembly GCA_964458315.1. GTDB lineage: Bacteria > Spirochaetota > Spirochaetia > SPDA01 > CAZSGZ01 > CAYWIK01. The sequence goes on from CAYWIK010000108.1 coordinate 2,358, forward strand.
AGCGAATCAGGCACAGTCTGGCAACTGATGCCGGGCACCAGCGGTTGTACCGCAGCCTCTTGCAGCAAAAAGACAACGAGGTGAGGTCACTCATTGAGAAGGGTAAAGAGAGCTTTTTAGGGATAAAGAAAATATTTGAAGAGTTTCTAAACTCGCCGGAAGAAACGGTCAAGCAGAGGCTTAACACCCATTACTATGTCGACAATACTTCGAAACGCCTGAAAAAGGTGTTGGCCGAACGGTCGGACCATATCGAACAATTCCGGAGTCTGCTCTATGAGGTCGCAAAGATTGAACGCGGGGTATAGGGAGTATTATAGAGAGCCAAGATCATTCTTCTTCTGTACCGGCCGCGGCTGCCCCGGACTGCTGCTCACCGGCGCTTCTTCTCGGCGGCGTTAATTCTTCAAAATTGCCTTGCAGTTCCAAGAAATCTAAAAGGACCGGGTAATCGGTCAGTAATTTCCCGTATTCCCTTAGAATGTCGATTCGGCTGGCTTCAGTGACTCCTTCAGCAGTCGCTTTTTCGAGCTCTTTAAGCCGAATTTCGTTCTCCTGTTCCGTTAAAGCCAGGTAATTGTCTTTCCCTTCCTGATAGAGGGAAATATCCGGAAGGTTTGAAGACTGAACATGAAGTTCGTCGAACTGTACATTTTCGAATTCATCGCTCAGCCGTGACATGAGGGCCGCTTCTAAGTCGTTGAAAGACGGGATGGTTTTACCGGTCCTGCCTGCTTCGCGAAAAAAATCATTGATGTGCGGGTATACAAATCCCCTGATTTTTTCCGTTATTCCGGTATAAAGGGAGTCGATGTTTTTCGAGCCGATCTTTTCTTCCTGCAGGAGTTTGGGAAATGATTCAGGCTTAATCCTGTAAGAAGTATACAAAGTGATTTCCCAACTAAAACTCGGAGAGCCCTGCAAATACTGGGCGTAGAGTTCACTTGAGGGAAGCTTTCCTGAAACGGTAATAGTAGAAGTTTTCGGTTCCGGGTTGAAAACATGGATTTTAACGTTGGTGGGAATCAGACGCTCCCAGTGCCATGCAAACTCGCCGGGTTTTATAACGTCTTCCTCAATGCCGCCGGTTTTAGAGGAAATTACCGCGTAACTTTCCGGCGGTATCTGAATCGAAATCCAGCCGAAGAAAAAAACAACACCGCCTGCAATAATGAGAAAAAGCAGGATTATAAAAAATTTTTTCATCACTCCATCCTACACTATATTGAATAAATCGTCCAACACCATAAGGATAGCATCAGGTTCTATATTTTTGCAACAATCATCGTTCACACGAAGTCTGAGTGAACGCTTGTCTCCCGCAAAAAGTGCGGCTTTGCAGCCAACCGACTGTGCGGCGGCGATGTCGTTTTTCATATCGTTTCCGATATAGAGAGTTGATTCGGGATATATCCCGTACTGATACTGCAGATTATCCACTACCTTGTGGAAAAGGCGGGGTGAGGGTTTAGCCTCTTCGATGGTGTACGACCAGGCAGTCAATTCCTGTTGAAATCCCAGTTCGCATGCAGTTTTTCCCGCTAAAGCGGGAAACAGGAGGGGGGTGTAGAATTGAGCGTTTGAAATAATTCCGATAGGAATATTCCGTTCGCCCAGACGAGAAAAAAATGTATTTAAATCAGTCATCGGCCAAACCGGATTGGTTTTGGTTTCATGTTCGACTGCCAGAGTACAGAAAAAAGAATCTTCATGGGTATATTCTATATATCCTGCAGACTGGAGGGTTGTGCAAACATTGATCCAAATATCGAGAATGTCAATTTCCGGATATTCTATTCCATGAAATTT
>CAYWIK010000108.1:4266-5867 GCA_964458315.1 uncultured Spirochaetales bacterium
GTATTTTTTTATTTTATCATCGGTAATTTTCAGAATTTCGTCGATTCAACCCAAATCATCCTTCTTACAATTCAAAAAGTTTCCGGTATTTTCTTTATTATTTACGCCCTCTACAGTATATTGTTGCAGATTATTTCCGGAGTAATGAAAAAAGGTTTTTCCACCGGCAGGTTTATCCTGACAATCATTGGATTTACACTCGGGACCGGAATTGTACTGATTGTGTATTTATTCCTGACCCTCGTCATTCCGGTAGGAATGCAGTAGCACATTTTTTTCAGGGAGGACGAGATGTATGTATATGCCCTTCGAGGCGCGGTTCAGTTGGAATGCGACAGCAGGGAACAGATCGAAGAAAAGACCCAGCGGCTGATAGCAGAAATGCTGAATGCGAATAATATCGAAGAAAAGGACATTATCAGCCTGCAATTTTCACAAACCGAAGACATACGGACAATGAATCCGGCTACGGCATTGAGAAGAGCGGGATACCGGGATGTTCCGCTGTTTTGTTCCCAAGAACCTTCGTGGGAAGGGAATTTACCCTTGATGATTCGGGTCCTCTTGACCTGCAGATCTCCTGAAAAACGCAAACAGAACCATATTTATCTGGACGGTGCGGAAATCCTCCGGCCTGACTTATAGAAGCAGTCGATGCGTGAAGAAATTCTCCTTAAAACGACCATTGAAGTAAGCCACATACGCCGGGTGTCGCGGTTCTTTCATGAACTGTTTCCTTTGCTTGCCCGGCATATTAAACCCGGTATGGAAACCGCAAGGGTTCTGGAATTGTGCGAAAACGAAATGAAAAAACATCGCGTTACGTCTGCGCTGTTGGGATTTGAAGGGTATCCCTCCTCAGTTTGTATTTCCGTTAACAATATTGCCGCCCACGGAATTATAAAAGATTACCGTTTTCGGGAAGGCGATGTGGTAACCATCGACTGTGCTGTTTCGCAGGACGGATGGTATAGCGACAGTGCGTGGACCTACATTGCCGGGGAAGGGAACGAATCGACCCGCCGGCTTGTTAAAGCCGCATGGCAGGCGACCTTAAGCGGCATTGAAAAGGCCCGTGCGGGTAACCGAATCGGAGACGTGGGGCAGGCGGTCGCTCAAAAGGCTGACTCCCTCGGCTGTTATGTCCTTCGGGAGTTCGTCGGACACGGGATCGGGTATAAGGTCCATGAAGGACCGAGTGTTCCACATTTTGGAACCCCGTCGACCGGGCAGCCGATTGTGCCCGGTATGGTATTCACCGTTGAGCCGATTCTTACCTTGGCGGAGACGAGCCTAAAAACATTACCCGACGGCTGGACGGTTGTTACCGAGGGCAACATGCCCGCGGCGCAGTTCGAACAAACCGTAGCAGTTTTTAGCGCCCATACGGAAATTCTTACCCTTGCCGAAGAGTACAGGCAGAACTGCCGCGAAGAGCCTCCATTTTGACCCGGAAGCGTACAAAAAATAATATGGAGAGTCTTGACCTTCCTCATAAAAAGAGGTAAGTTATTTTCCACAAAAAAATGTGCCATCTTAGCTCAGTTGGCCAGAGCACGTGACTTGTAATCTCGGGGTCGTCGGTTCGAATCCGACAGATG
>CAYWIK010000109.1:0-1242 GCA_964458315.1 uncultured Spirochaetales bacterium
GACTCTGGCTGTGACTCTGGCTGTCCTGTTTTCTGAACAGGCCGAGCTTTTGACGTTTTAACCTGGCCGTCAGCGACCATCCGTTCCCTGAACGTCACAACGAGGAATCCCTGCCGTTCCTCGAAGATCGGCGGGGCAGTGCCGTGCTCCCGGCACATTTCGATGACCCGGTTGGTGCCGCGGCCCCAGATCTCCACCGCGCCGGTACGATGGAACGCTTCGGCGATGAGCGGATTCCTAGGCTTGGACAAATGCGGGCCGGAGAGTTGTTCCAAAGTCAAGCCGTCGGGAAGACGGCCGTAGCTCCGGATCTCGGTTCGGTCGTCGAAGACCACGATGGCTACATAGCCGGAGTAGTGGGAATAGTCGCGGTGCATGACGGCGTTGAGGAGAATTTCCCGAAGCGCTTCGAGCGGGATCGGGAAACGATCCTCCCGGAATATCTTCCCTTTAGGGAAGCGGGCGCCCAGCGGCATAGTCCGTTCGAGAAATCCGATGCCTTCCCGCACCATGGCAAATGCATGCATATGTTCCTGCCGATTGTCTACGATTTCGCCTGTGATCTCCGTGCCCCGGAAGCGTCCCAGCTTGAGAAGGCACTGGGGGTAGTCGGGCAGGAAGCTCTTTCCGTAAAGCACCCGAGCGGCCTGGGTCAGGACGCCGTTCACACGGAGTCCCAACCGGTCGAGGATCTCGCCGACGTCGCCGCGGGTGGCCGGAGAAATCCGGTTCTGCTGAACGGCCAATTCCCGCGTCCGCAGGATTTCCCTGCGATCCAGATCCTTCAAGGTCAGTCCCTCGGCGGCGAGATTCTCCCAGCGACGTTTTGCGTGCCCACGCTCGAGCAACAGTTGTTCGTACCGCGATTGTAACATTTTCCGTGTTGTCGTTCCTACGCGCTCGTAGGCCCGGCCTTCGAAGGAGAAGGGAATCGAGTCATTGTCAGCTTTCGCTTTAAGCATGATGACCTGCATTCCTTGCCCGATATCGACAATTTCCATCGCAATCTGCGCCGGCGGCTCGAATCGATCCAATGCCGCAGCAATCTTTTGCTGGGTGGCGTCTGAAACTTTCTGGCCGATAGTCCGGCCATCCGGTCCAACGCCGATGATCACCGTCCCTCCGGCATCGTTCAAAAAGGCGCATAGGGAGTGCATGGCTCCCTTAAGTTCGGCCGTAGAACGCTTGAATTCAAGTGTTTGGCCCTCACCTTTCTTCAGCAGATCAATCAGTTGTTCCGGG
>CAYWIK010000109.1:1342-4065 GCA_964458315.1 uncultured Spirochaetales bacterium
GCCATTTTCCCGCGGGCGGCCGAGTGATCGTGGTCGAACATGTTACGTAAGGCCTCCCAAAGGAGTTCGAGATCTTCCCCGGAAAAACCTGTTTGATTGGCGAGATGCGCTGATACGTATCCTTCCGCACGGTAAAGTCCGTAGGGGACAATACTCTTGCGCCCCATGGTACGGTTATCGCCTTTTTGACTTTTCGCTTCCTCTTCGGTGGCAACGGCCATGCGGGTTATGGAGAGTTCCCGCGGTATGACGGGTTCGATGCTCCTGGCGAAGTTGATCTGCGCCGGTCCCCGGACCTGCCCGCAGTTGTTGGTTTTCAAAGACATAACTGCGCCGAAAGTTCGTATATCGTAGAAGTTTTCACACATCCACTGCCTGGCTGCTTTAATCTTTTCTCCTTCATCTTTAATTTCTTTGATCTTCGGTTCCGCGTAAGCTTCCCCCTGGACGGTGGATAGGACCGCCCTCTCCCTTACATAAATTTTAAAAGGGGGCTCGCTTTTTTTAACGATTTCTACAAAGTTTCTCACCTTCCGTTTCAGGCAGACATCGGTGACGATACCGAAATTGGTTTCGGGGTCGATGCGCGGTAAATTGCCCGCATCCGGATCGCCGTTCGGGTTTCCATTCTCCACGTCGAATAGATAGACGAATTCATAACGGTTTGTAAGTTCTTTCATTACAATGCTCCTTGTTTTATTTTTTTATAACGGCTTCATCGGCGGTATTTTTTTTCCGGAAAAAAGCGTTTCGCTGATGATAGTATCCCAGGGAAAACCGGCCCTGCTCTTCGAGGGGGAGATGACGGGGAAATGAATCGATTCCTTCAACTATGCTTTGTATCATTTTTTCTTTTGCGATTCTCGATCCTTCTCCTATTTTCGATAGATGATGCTGACCCATTCGAAGAAGCTGCGGAAATACAACCCCCGGGGTTGCCGACGCAGATCCGTAGAATCTGTCTTTTACCGTCGCGTTTGCGCCGGGAATCGCTTCCTCCTGCGCCTTTTCAAGCACCGCGAACAACCTACCCAGTCGATACGCGATATTCGGATTATTTTCATCCAATCCCATACTGACCTCCTTATGATAATTTCGTTTAAGAATTGCTTTTATTTGTGCGGCGCGGTAATAGCTGACGTCACCATCGGTTCGTAATCGTCTTATAAGGGTTGCGAGTAACGATTCCGGGTACCTGCCGCCGCTTAAAATTGATTTAATATACATGCCGGACAACAGCGGATTGATATTTTCACTTTTTCTTAATTCCTTTTTTTTCGGCAATGTTTCGATTAACAGCTGCCATATCCCCGGAAAGTCTTTGTCGTTTTCATATTGTTTTTGGATGCGAAGGTTGTTAAAGTGTTTCCCAAGGTTTTGATTGAATGTATCCACCGTGTCCGTTATCCAGAAACGTATAGCCAACCTGGAAGCATTGGGGCTCAATCCGAGAATATACATCGTAACCGAAGTATCGATCCCAGGCGGATTTCTCCCTTCCCGGACCGCGGAAAGATAATCATGTACCTTTTTGGTGTCGGCCGAATCCGTATTAGGCGGATTGAACATTTCTCCCCATACGTTTTCAACCGGCGATTTGCGGTCCGTCCAGAAAACCGTCGTGGTTCCTCCGATCTGTATTTTTTGTATTGAATCGTACCGCAGTAGATGGTTCAGCGCGGTAGTATATGAGAACGCTACTTCTTCGCTTATCGGTGCGTTGTAATTTTGCTCTTTATTATATGAACAAAAAGCGTCTAAATTGAACGATACGACTGAAGCGCCGGAAGACTGCGCATTTCGGACCCCTTTTATTTTCGGATGCAATCGAGCTATCGGCATTCGTTTTCCGGTGACCAGACAGGTTGAGAGAATATCCATTCCGTTGTTTTCTTTGTACGTAAGCCATAATTCGCGAACTGCTTTTCGTTCATGAACGAATTGTGTATCGCCTTCGAGAAGAAACACGAGGTTGCCGTTGGAATCTAAAATATCCTGCCGGTTGGATATGGTTGAGATTTTGTCGTTCGTCCACTGATCTAGAAAGCGTAAAACGGCCTGCATCCCCGCGTCTCCACTCGCATCTCCGATTTCATGATGAAATTTTTTAAATGCATTGAAGGTTATTAATGCATTTTCCTTTTTTCCTTTGTTGTCGACGCCGAGGACATAACCTGTATTGTCCCAGAGAAAATTGGGCTTCGCTGATTTAGGCGTCGGTTTTCCGGACCTTACAACGGATTCGGGGACCATCATCTCGACAGGCTGCGGCTTTTTTCCTTCATAATTACGGATATCTTTTATTTGTTTCAGATTCCCATCTTTATCAATGACAACGGCGAAATGGATTCGCTGAATAGAATAACCGGGCAGCGCTATCCCCGATTCGGGGTCCTCTTTCAGCCTTTCATAATATTGTGCTAAAGCGTGTAATATCATCGTTTTACCTCTCTGCTTTCGAAGGGGGGTATCTCCACAATACCGTTTTGCATATATGCCCGAAAGAAACGAGACTCCATATCGTTCGAAAAGTCGATATCATGAAGCATAAATCCCAAATCCTGTTCGCCTGACAGTTTTGAAATTGGTATCTCATCTTTTTCAATCCACGTGAAAAAAGCCGGAAATTCCCGTGTTCCTAAATAAGGATGATGAAAGCATTGCCCCTTTTGCGCTCGTCTCTTGAAAATATCGTGGTGTTTTTCTGGTTTTGCATCCGACGG
>CAYWIK010000109.1:4165-5845 GCA_964458315.1 uncultured Spirochaetales bacterium
CGTTATCTGTGCCGGCTGTTTAAAAACGCCGCCGGGGATACCCGTTTCCGGCATGTATACATATACCCGGCCGCCTTCCGGTATTTTGCCTTCGCGGTTACACCGGCCGGCGGACTGAACGATGGAATCCAATCCCGCGACAGCCCTGTAGACGACCGGGAAATCGATATCGACACCGGCCTCGATAAGCTGGGTGCTCATCACCCTGCACGGTTGTTTTGCGTGCAGACGATTTTTTATCTTTTCCAAAACCCGCGTCCTGTGTTCGGGGCACATGAGGGCGCTTAAATGGTAGCAGTTTTCATCACCGTCAAGGAGAGAATAGAGGGACCTTGCATGGTTTCTTGTATTTACGATGCACAAGACTTGAGAATGAGAGTTTATTTTTTCGATAAGCTCCGTTTCTTTCGTACTTCCTATATATTCCGTCTCCACACGCTTGAAGGCGCCTTCGAGATTTTCCGGTTTTTTAACGATTTCACGGACATCGGACAAACCGCCTGCAAGATCGGAGCTTTGTAGGGCAGGCTGGGTGGCGGTGCATAAAACACAACTGACGTTGTAATAGTTTACAAGTTCGCGTATAGACTCGAGTGTCGGGAGAAGAAGTGGTACCGGAAGCATCTGTGCCTCGTCGAGAATCGTTACACTTTTCGCAATGTTATGGATTTTTCTCACCCGGGAAGTTTTATTATGAAAAAGGGATTCGAAAAATTGCACATTGGTGGTGACGATAATGGGCGCATCCCAATTTTCAGTCGCAAGTAAACGTCTTAAGTTCGTTTCATCGCGATAATCATCTTCATTTTGCCGCGGGGCATAGTTACAGTGGTGCTCGATGACATTATCTTCCCCGAAGATATCTTTAAACACGCGCGCCGTTTGTTCGATGATACTCGTGTATGGAATTACGTAGATAATGCGTTCGAATCCATAGCTGCAGGCATGTTCCAGGGCAAAGGCCATGGATGAAAGCGTTTTCCCCCCGCCTGTCGGAACAGTGAGGGAAAAAAGGCCCGGGGTGAGGCGCGATGCCTCTCTGCACTCATGGTGAATGTCGGAGCGTAGCTTGTTTATCCCGGACGTCGGTTTTTTAGGAAAACTAGTGCTTATGTATTCGTCGAATTTCGCTTTTAATTCCGTCAGGTTCGGATAGTCCCCTCGGTGTTGGAATTTTTCTTTGTCGACGAACTGCTCGGTGTCTAGGCAATCCGCGTCTTTCAGACACGAGAACAGGAAGCGTGTAAAAAACATGGCGCTGAAACCCGACGGGGTTTTATTACTTTCCTTAGCGGTTTTTACGAATGGAGGAGTTTCGGGATCGGGTATATCGATGCCTCCGTGAATAGTACAGGGGATGCTTTTGTTTTTCAGCCTGCTTTCGAGACACGTATCGTCGGTACCGGAGGACCCGTTCGGAAGTCCGGTATGATGGCCCGCGATGCAGTACGCCATTAACTTTGCGTATGCCTTATTCGATTTTTCGTTGTTCACTATCCACAACGCACCTGAAACCGCATGGTCGACACGGTTCTCTTTCCCCCGTATTCGTTCCTGAAACTCCGTCCTGTATTTGCCGATGTCGTGCAGTTTTCCGAGGGTGCGGCCCCAACCGGCTGAACCGATTTTCGCGGCGAAACGTTCCGCCCAACTCGCTACGTTTTCTAAATGCTCATCCAG
>CAYWIK010000110.1:0-5822 GCA_964458315.1 uncultured Spirochaetales bacterium
GGTGCTTGTAGAAAAATCGGTGAATTTTGAAAAAATTCATCATTATCCCGAATAAAAAAACTATTTAAAAAAAGGGACGGGAATATGTCAAAGAAAAAAAGGTCGGCCAAGGTAAAGATCAGTATTGGATTCGGTATACTGCTTCTCATTGTGTTAATTCTAGGGGGAGGGAGTTTCTTGGCATTACGCAGTACTACCGAAGGATTTCGCCAATACCTCTCCATGTCGAAAGATGCGGTCTGCATCAGCAGTTTCTCCGTTCTCTATTTGAACTCACGGCTCGAATTGGAGAATATCGTCAATACTTCGCATACCACCTCGACCGGAGATTTCAATAATATGATCATCAATATCGACTCGTTACTCGAAAAAGAGATCAGTAAATGCACGAGGGAAGAACAGAAACGGATTTTACTGTATATCCAGGATGAATTTGCAATCTATAAGAAAAACGCGGAGCTTTACATCGATGTTTCAAAATCGATTAGGACCGCGCTCAATCAGGGAGGAGTCGTCACTCCCTATAATAAGCTTTACCTTATGGAAATATTTAAATGGGCGGAAAAAACCGGCCAAGAGGAACTAGCGGATGAAACAAGCCGAATTATGCTTGAATTTACCGATTTACGCGTCCTTGCCCACCAATATTATGAAAGCCGGGAAAAGCGGCATTTAGACGATTTGTACGCGAAGTTTGCCGAAATAGAGGGACTTCTTTCTCCTATACACGCTATTCCTCCCGGTATAGAAATTAGTAATACGTCGGAACGTTTCAAGACGCGAGTCGCAATTCTGAGCGGGGCCTTAGATACGCTGCATGCTCTCGAAACAAAAAAAGATGAATACGAAACAATTCTCGACGGACAGCATGAGGTTTTTTTAGAAACCGTCACTACTACCCGAGAGAATATCATCGATCGCCAGAATGCCATTGGTTTACAACAGCAGGAACTCATGAGAATTGTATTAATCGGCATCGGTATTTCGGTTGCTGTTTTACTTGTTTTAGGCGTCGGCATGGCGGCCCTGATTATTCGAATGATCACCCGGCCCGTAACGAAACTCGTTTTCAGTATGAAAGATATTTCCGAAGGGGAAGGGGATTTGACAAAGCGGGTCGGTCTCAAGTCAAGGGACGAGTTCGGAGAACTCGGCGAATACGTAGACCGGTTTATCGCACAGCTTCATGATATCGTAAAGAATTTGAAAAACCTGGCCTCCGAAGGCCGCGAAATCGGGCAGCATCTTGCAACAGGGAGTGAGGAAATATCCGCAACCATTGAAGAGATGGCCGCCAGCATGCAGAGTGTAATGAAAAACGGCCAAACGTTGGATGAAGACGTGGCCGGTGCCAAAAAATCGGTGGAAAAAATTACCAACCGCGTGGAAAGCATTGTAACCCGGATTGAAGAGCAGAGCAGCGCGGTCACGCAGTCCTCCGCTGCTGTGGAAGAACTGATAGCAAGTGTAAAAAATATCAGCACCATTTCCGAAGCAAAGCAGTTAGTCATCAACGATCTTACCGGCATTGCACGGGAGGGGGAAGATAATATGGAAGAAACCCTCAAGGCGATGAAAGAAATTGCCGCGAGCGCGGATGTTATTCAGGAACTCATCGAGGTTATCAACAGCGTGGCTGATCAAACGAACATTCTTGCCATGAACGCCGCAATCGAAGCGGCACACGCGGGTGACGCCGGGAAAGGCTTTGCAGTGGTTGCCGACGAAATTCGAAAGCTTGCCGAAACGACGGGAGAGAATGCTCGGGACATTTCCGTGAATCTCAATACGATCATCGATCGCATAAAAGATACGGCGAAGCGGACCGAGGAGGCCGGAAATTCCATAAACCGCGTGACTGACGGGATCGAGGACGTGGCTTCGAGTATGCGGGAGATGACAGGCGGGCTCAAAGAAATCAGCGCCGGTACATCCGAGATCACCGAAGCACTCGGCAGCCTGGTCAACGTTACCGAGGCGGTGAAAAGATCGGGAGAGGAAATCCTCGCCGGAAGTGAAAAAATCGACAACGCTATGGAAAACATTTCCCGATTATCGTCGCAGAATACCGGCGCTCTCAATGAATCGGTTGTCGGGATTGAACAGATCACCAAGGCGGTTTCGGATGTTTCCGGTTTAGGAGTGAAAAACAGCGAATCAATCGAAATTATCGAGCAGGAAATCGGCAGTTTCAAAACCGAGGCGGAAGGATCTGAACCGGCGGAGGAAGCCGGTCAATCCTAACCGGCAGAAATTTCAGGCGGTTTTCCCGGTCATTGATTCGATATCAATCCGCCATACCGAAGTGCGGGCCGTCTGTTTCGGATCTATCGCCCTCTCCGCGAAGGCGCCGGATTCGACGTATCGTTCGAACAGCTTTGTAAGCGCCCGCTGTTTTTCCTCCCCGGCTTCAAGCTCCACTGCTTTTCCAAAAGCGATCACGCTTCGGTACGAGAATCCGTACTCACAGGGGGATCCCGCCGCCGTTACATCTCCAGGAAGGTCAATTTCAATACAGACCGCCGGCCGGTGCCGCAGAATGTCGATTTTCATGCCTCCCGCGGCACTGTGAAAATAGAATGTTCCGCCGCCGGAGCTATCGCCTTCATAATAGAAGTTGACGGGCACAATATATGGGGTCGTGCCGTCGGACATTCCGATCCTGCATACGGCGGCGGTGTCAATAATCTTCTCGATTTCAAGCCTGTCGGTAATTTCCCGTTCTTTTCTGCGCATTATTTCTCCATTGCCGATTTCAACATACAGTGAAGGAGCACGTTCGTCCCGGCTTCGCAGTCTTCCCACGTGGTCCGTTCCACTTCGACGTGACTGCGGCCGCCGATGCTCGGCACAAAAATCATTGCCGTAGGGTTGAGCTGGTTCATATAACTCGCGTCGTGGCCCGCGCCGGAAACCATGTGATGGTTGGAATAACCGAGTTCCTCCGCCGTCTCGAGTACCCGCTGTACCAGTTTTTCATCGAAAGGTGCGTGTTTGACCCGCCAAGTCTCCTCCATCCTGATGGGTGTACCGTGTCGTTCGGCAATTGCCTGGAACTCTTTCTTCAGGAGTTCCCACGCCCGGACGGCATGATCGTCGTCCCAGGACCGGATGTCAACGGTAAAGTGTACACCGTCGGGGATAATGTTCCGTGAATTGGGATAATTTTGGATTTCTCCAACCGTCCCGACCATATTTCCCATGATGTGGGCCGTTTTATTTACCGCCTGGATCATTTCCGAGGCCGAGAGAAGGGCGTCGTTTCTTCCGGCCATCGGTGTGGGGCCCACCTGGTTCGCCGTGCCTTCAAGATAGACGTCATACCAATGGAGGCAGACGATTCCTTTCGGTGCGCCGATTGTTTTCTTCAGTTGTTCCAGAATCGGGCCTTGTTCGATATGATACTCGTAGTAGGCATGGAAAGGACCGGCCTTGCACGGTTCTTTTCCCTTATAACCGATACGTTCGAGTTCATCTCCCTGTTTGTTTCCGTGTATATCGGTCCTGTCGTATGCCCAGTTCCGGTCAAGTTTCCCTGCCCAAACGCCGGACGAAACCATTGCCGGTGCAAACCGGGAGCCTTCTTCATTGGTCCAGTCTACGATGACTAACGGGCGTTCCGTTTCGATATTATTTTCGTGGAGGGTCCGCAGAATTTCGAGAGGCGCCATGACACCGAGGACCCCGTCGAACCGTCCGCCTTTCGGCTGGCTGTCGATGTGCGAGCCGCTTATCACCGGGGTAAGGCTGTTGTCTTTACCCTTTCGTGTTCCGAATATATTGCCCATTTCATCGACGGTAATATCACATCCGATTTCTTTAAGCCGGGACACAAAAAGATCACGCGCCTGCTTGTCTTCGTCGGAAAGCGCAAGCCGTTGCACGCCGCCTCCGGGAGTAGCGCCGATCTTCGCCATTTCTTCTAAAGATTCACGCAGGCGGTTCCCGTTTATTCGTAAATCTTTTATTTTCATTGTTCTCTCCGTATGTTTTTTTGATTAAACATTTTATCATACTGTCTTGTAAAGAGAAAGCATTCGATATATTTTACCATGATATGAAAGAGACGTTTCTTAAATTGCCGGAAGAGAAACAGCGGAAAATTATCCGCGCCTGTATCGAAGAGTTTGGAGAGTTCGGGTATGCACGGGGCTCAACGGACCGGATCATCAAGCTGGCGGGGATATCGAAGGGAGGATTGTACGAGTACATTTCTACGAAGGAGGAACTATTTCTCTATACGGTAGAGTACACCTACCGGGCCCTCTACGGCTATCTGGAGAGTCGGGTTTATGCCGAACAGTCAAGCTTTCCGGAGGACATCCTCGACCGGATTTGGCTTGTTTCGAGTTTCGCGATCGATTTTTATATCGAACACCCGGAATATATCATGCTTATCGTTAAAACCCACCGTTTAAACGATAAAGTGCTCGAAAGAAAAGTGAGGGACTGTTTCGAACGGCACTTCAGCGATCTTTTCGGCAGCGCTTCTACTGAGAGGCTCAAGTACGACCGGAATTCGGTCCTTGATCTTCTTATGTGGCTCCTCTTAAAGACACGCTATGAGTTTTTGTCCGATTTGGAGCGGAACAGAGATCTGGAAGAGGTAAAAAAACATTACCTCGACAACTGGCGGTTTTATCTTTCGGTGTTGAGAAACGGGATCTACGTGCGGGACCCGACCGAAAATTAAGCAGCCCCGCCGATTTCCGGAAAGGGGTTCGCGCACTGCCAGCCGGTTTTCCCTGTTTCCCGGTACCGCTCGAGCCTCCGGATAGAGATTTCGGCAAAAATCGGGTCGATGTCGAAGGTGTAACAGCGCCTGCCTGTCATCTCTGATGCCAGCAGTGTCGTGGCGGCGTGGGCGAAGAAGTCGATGATCAAGTCTCCCGGTCTGCTGCTTGTTTCGAGAATGCGGAGGATAGCCTTGAGCGGTTTTTGCGCGTAGGCTCCCGGGACATTTTCTTCCATAAGGTAGAACACCTGCTGGATATCGATCCAGACATTTCCCGGCCGAATCGTTTCAGACTTGCTCCGTTCAAAATTTTCCGTTTTTTTTCCCCCGACCTGTTTGTAATATCCTTTTAGTACTTTTGGAATGTCGGTGTACACTACTTGGAAATCAGGACTTCCTTTTACGTAGTAGAGGAGTTCCTGCCGGGCGCACATCCAGTTTTTCTGGGTCCCGTACCCGCGCTGGTTCCGCAGGGTAATAAAACTCCGGGAAGTGAGCTCGGTAAAACCGCGCGTCATGATCATGAAATCCGGCAGGGGCTGGAATCCCCGGGTTTGGTCCGCGCCGAGCCAGACATAGAGGTGACCCGGGTCGGCGAGACATCGAACGCAGTTGCCCATCCATTGTCTGGAAAACTCAAGATACTCTTCCATTCTTTTTTGCGACAGGCCGCTGCTGTTTTTCTTCCCTAAGCGAATGTTATAGGGCGGATCCTGGACGGCACAAGCGGCCTGTTCGCCGTTCACAATTTTCTCCACCTCGAGCCAATTGCACGCATCGAGCACCCCCACCCGGTGCCCCGCCACAGGGTCTTCCCATATCTCTCCCGGCGCCAGGCGGCAGTACCGGCGCAGCTGCTCCCGCAGCTCTTCCGAAGCGTCGATTCTGCCGATCGGTTCTTTCATGGAGTGTGTTCCGCCGAGTTTAGTATGCCGCTATCGGGAGCAAAAAATCCGCTCATGGGCTCTATCATAGTGGAATTGGATAAAAATTCAAGGAACTACGAATATAAAGAGCTGGGCAGGCGGGTCGCGCGGATGGGCCTGTCTTCGGCTTGACAAGTTGTACAATATTTATAATATTTATG
>CAYWIK010000111.1:0-4136 GCA_964458315.1 uncultured Spirochaetales bacterium
TCGAGGACAAGGTCCATGTTGATACTGCCCACAACGAGCAGCCTGGGTGAATAGGTACTCATTCTTTCGGAAGCATCATCGAAAACATCGAAACCCCTTCAAAAGCCCCTTCCTTCTTAAACAAGCCCTTCAGTCCCGGACGGATAAAAGGCATGACGGTTCCCGTACAATAAAGGTGTCCCGGCTTGGCAAACTGTTTTCCAAAATGGAACAGGAAATTCAGTGTATCGGCCACGAGTTCTCCCGTATCTCCTCTGCTTTTGTATATCGTATTTCCAATGTGAAAACCCATGGTATAGGTTATCAAGGTATTATAGTGGTATTCTTCAATGCTGATAATCGTGCGGTTTAAAACGAACCGGACCGCGGTAAGGACGGAATCGCACATCTTTCCGTCAAAGGGAAACAGCAGGATTCCTCCCCGGTTCATCCACATCCATATTTTACCGCCCTGGGGACCGAAATTCCGCTCTAAATGGCGCCGAAAAATATCCTGAATATCGTCCATATGGGCCTTGCCCGATTTTGTCTTCCATTCCTCCATCATATCGAGCTCGACATAGAGGAAGCAAAAGGTATACTCTTCTCCGCTCTTAATGTCCTTCCACCCGTTAGGAGCAATTTTCCAGCCTTTGGCCTGAAAGTCGGTCTGCTCGGAAAGGGCCGAACAAACCTGAAAGGGTTTAAACGCTAAAACCGCCTTGATACGTTTGGCAGACACTCCCGCATTCAAGACTGCTTTCGGCAGATAATCGGCGCATCCGCGGTGAAAAAGATCGGCAACATCCTGAATATGTTCGGTATGATCGATTATACCCCACCTGATGTATTCATTCCGTTCGAGAAGAGTCAGGGTGCGCCTTAATTCATCCAGTTTAAAACCCATTGCGTCAATGTACAGTAGTGTCTGCGCCTTCACTGATTTTAGAAAATCTTTTAGTTCGCCGACAGCTTTTACTTTTACCGTATAGGCGCGAGAACGCTTCACTCCCGTGAATTGTTTATCAACCTGCTTTCTGTTTGTAAAAAGGACAACATCCATCGTTTTACTCGAGTACCAGCGAATAGGCAAAGGGACCGTTTTTTCCGCTCCCGACAGCTTTAAACTTTTGAGAAATGATATCTTCCAGCATCACTTTGACGACGACACTGATCGTTACCGTGTCGCTTGGAGATTTTTTTTCAAATCCGACCGTTTCATTGACCGTAACGATTTTTTCAAGCTCCTCTTCATTATCGGTATATTCGCAAGGACCGCCGTGGACGCCAATCCTCACTTTGAGATTTTTTTCGAGGCGGCATCGAATCCGGTTGTAGATGAAGAGCTCGTGAAGAATCTCCATCGCACTGGCTGCCGCGCTCATGTGTTTGTTTCCGAAAAAGAAAGCCGCAAGACCTCCGTCTCCCTCCCAATGCCAGATTCTTCCGTTTCTCTTGATGATCGAAGCGTGAACGATATCCCGCAGATCTTGGTACGTCTGCTGGATGGCCTGGTCGGAATGGTTTTTAACCAAATCCGAGTTCCCGACAATATCGACAGCCAGAAACCCCATGGTATATTCCACGCCGGGCTGCAGTACACCCCAATTCCTCGTATGACGGACATGGGGGTCTTCGACGAACATCCGGTTGACTTTATCGTATATGAAACCCATATCATATACGCCTTTAATGATGTCTCGAAGATACGCGATTGGATAGCGCCGGCCCATGGCCCCCTCTTCCTGGATTTTAATCAAGAGGGCAACAAAATTGACAAAACGTTCGGCATCTATCACATCTTTTACGATCTGCCGTGCAACATCTACGTTGGGAATTGCCAAACTTTCCGGAAAACCGGTCCTTGCGTGAATATCGTAACCGGGGAAGAGTTCTCGTATGAGGTGAGTCATGGTTCTCGTTTCCATCGATTCCGACAAAGCGCGAATACACTGGGTCCGAAGCCGGGATGAAATTTTTATTTCCATTACGGTACTATTTTTAGTCATTCCTGCAAGATTATGCAAGTGGAAAAGATGAACCAAGTTCTGCTGGCTGAGTATACAAAAACGTGCTATTTTATTAGTAAGCGTTTGAATTGGGAGGTTTTATGAAAAAGATATTTTCGGTAGTCCTTCTCTCAGGATTTTTCCTTTCAGGCTGTCTTACCGCAAACACGGAGGTTTCAGTCAAAAAAGACGGAAGCGGAGTGGTCCGGCAAACCTTTATGATGAAAAACGAGTTTGTGCAAATGCTCGCATCTCTTCGAAACGAAGAAGAGTATTCACTTCTGAACGAGGAAGAGCTTCTCTCGAAAGCGGAAAAAATGGGGGACGGAGTTGTATTTGTCGGAGCGGAACCGGCGGAACGGGACGGCTTTTCAGGCTACATTGCTACATACCGTTTTAACGATATCGAAAACCTCAAGCTGAATCAGAATCCGGGAGAAGATGTGCCGGACGAGGCATCGGACAGCGATTCGGCCAAAGAAATAATATGGTTTTCCTTTGAACAGGGAAAGACAAATAAACTGACCGTACATCTTCCGGAGCAAGAATTCGAACGGGGGCGGGAGCCGGAATCGTCAATCCCTATGGAAGCCCAGGAAGAGTTTATCGAAACATTTCATAAGATTTATAAAGACATGAATATTTCGATGCTGATATCGGTAGAAGGCGGAATAACGGAAACAAACGCCGCTTATCGGAGAGACAACACCGTTACCCTTATAGAAATCGATTTTCGCAAAATCGCGGACGATGCGGACAAGGTAAAGGAGCTTGCCAGGTTTCAACCCGAAACAATGACCGAACTCAAATCTTTTATGGCGGAAGTACCTGCAATGAAAGCGGAACTCCAGGAAGAAGTTCGGATATTCTTTCAATAAAAGACTTGCCGATTCCCCCGTTTTATTAACAAGTTTAATAGAGGAGGACAAGCATGGATTTTATTAATTGGGAAGAGTTGCTGGCACTGATCAATTCAGCGGAAACGAATAATTTAAGCATTTATATGCCTACGTTTAAGGCTTCCAACCAAACCGAGCAAAACGCCATTCGTTTTAAAGACCAACTGAAAACCGCTAAAAAACTTTTACATGAAAAGGGGATGCGTGATGCCGATATCGATACATTTCTCCTTCCCCTAAAAGAACAGCTGGAAAATAACCAGTTCTGGCAGCAACAGGAACAGGGGCTTGCCCTCTTTCGCAATTCTGAAAAATTTGATTATTATCGGCTGCCTGTTGAATTTCCGGAAATTGCCTATTTAAACCGTTATTTTTATATCCCTCCCCTTCTGCCGTTGTTCTGTCATAATAATCGCTACTATGTGCTAGGGCTTAATCAGGGCGGCTGCAGACTTTTTGACGGAAGATACGATCAATTCCGGGAAATTGAAGTACCGGAACTGAATAAAGATATTCAGGATTTTCTTTCTTATGATGACCCTGAAAGCCAGCTTCAGCTGCATACAGGTGTATCGGGAAGGGGCGGTGAAGGCACGTTTATCTACCACGGGCAGGGAGTGGGCACGGATGATTCCCGTAAAAAAGTGGACATCGAGCGCTATTTTCATTACATCGACGACAAGGTGCGCCGATACCTTAACGGGAAGAACGAACCGCTCATTTTAATCGGTGTCGAATATCTTGTCGGTATTTACCGGGAAGTAAACTCATATCCGCATCTTTTTTCCCAGGCCATCGATGCCAACCCCCAGGATTTGTCTCTCGAGCAGATGCACTCGCGATGCTGGGGCCTCATAGAACCCCATTTTGAGGCAAAGCACGGAGAGATGGTTGACCGGTTCCACAAGTTGAAATCTACTGAGAAGGCGACAAACCAACTCGAGACCATTCTGCCGGCCGCTCTCAACAAACGGGTCGATACGTTGTTCGTTGCAGAGGGAAGCCAAATTTGGGGTAATTTTGATGAAGAAAAGCAAAAAGTTGAGGCGGGCCCGAGGGACCATGAATTAATAAATTTGGCCGCCCTTTGGACCTTCCGGGCAAACGGAAGGATCGTTTTACAGCATCAATCCGATATGCCTGATGAAAATCCTCTGGCAGCAATCTTTCGATACTGATATGGTGTTTATTCGTTTCTCGTTTTAGGGCTTCTAACGCCGGGTTTTGCGGCAATACGGACCGTACTCGC
>CAYWIK010000111.1:4236-5820 GCA_964458315.1 uncultured Spirochaetales bacterium
TTAGACAATGATCAGGGTAATGCCTGTTTCTTCGATCATTTTCCGCTGCTCTGCTTTTATTCCGCTGTCGGTGATAAGCATCGAAACCTCTTCGAAGCTGCAGAGCATAAGGTCTCCCCTTCCTTCGAATTTTGAACTGTCCGCAAGGATGATTACCTCTTCCGCGGATTTTATCATATTCCGCTCCATCTGGATCAGGAGGGGATCGGTGTTGGTAAACCCCTGGATACGGATACCGCCCACTCCCATGAACAGTTTCGATGCGGCATAATTATCAAAAAAATTTCCGCCGAAAGGATCAAGAATGAGCTGAGAGTTTTTATACACCATTCCGCCCGGAATAACGATTTGGCTTCGGCCGTTTTTTATAAGCAGTTCCGCAATGGCGAAGGAATTGGTAATAAGTTTACAGCGGAGGGGATAAAGGAACTGTGCCATCTGGAATGTGGTCGATCCTCCGTCGATCATGATGATATCTTCATCTTCGCAAAGAGAAGCTGCTTGTTTTGCAATCAGCCGTTTTTTTTCAAGCATGAGCCCTTTGCGGTATTCGAATGGAAGTTCGCCGAAATTTTCACTCTCCGCCACCGCCGATTCCGCCAGTTCAGCTCCTCCGTGTACCCGCCGGATAAAACCGTCTTCTTCGAGCTTGACTAAATCCCTTCGAATCGTCGCTTCGGAAACGCGGATAATGTCTCTAAAATCGTGTACCCCCGCAAAGCGATTCTGCCGAAGGAGGCGAAGAATAATTTCGTGCCGTTCAGGTTCGATCACGGCAGCATCTTTCTCAATCGGGCAAGGGCCTCTTCGCGGGTATAACGAGAATCGTACAGAGATGAGGTCCCTAAGACCAAGGTGTCCGCGCCGGCGTCGACCATCTTCGGGATATTCTCCCAGCTCACGTTTCCGTCGACTTCGATCTCGATGTCGTAACCGGCGGCCCTGCAGTATTGGGCCAGCTCGGTAATTTTTGCCAAGGTTTGGGGAATAAGTTTCTGACCGGAATAGCCGGGATTTACCGTCATGATGCAAACCGCCTCGACGTCCGGAAGAAGAGGTTTGATCGATTCGATCGTGGTTGACGGGTCGATTGCGATTCCGGCCCGGACTCCTAAACTGCTGATAAGATGAAGCTGACGGATCGGATGGTAGTCGGCTTCGGGATGGAAGGTGATGAGCGCGTTTTTCTGTTCGGGGAACCTTTCAATTCCCGCCCGCGCGGCCTCCGCGAAAACTGGAATATAGCGGTCCGCGTTTTCTATCATCAAATGTATGTCCAGGGGGATCGGTGAATAGCGCGCGAGGGAAGCGCAGAAGCCGGGCCCGAGGGTGAAGTTCGGCACGTAATGGCCGTCCATAATATCAATGTGAAGGTAATCGATCCTTTGATCGAGAAAAAAGTCCAGTTCGCCGCTTAGATTGAGGGTATCGGCGCACATCATGGACGGGGCCAGGTAGACTTTTCGGCGGTTCTGTTCCATATTCATTCTCCCGGTTTGACCACTACCTTCAACCCCTGCCGCGATTCATGGTATGAAATCGCCGCCTCGATCTCCTCGAGGGGGAAGGTTTTCGATATATACA
>CAYWIK010000112.1:0-5726 GCA_964458315.1 uncultured Spirochaetales bacterium
AACCGATCGGTTAAGTCCTTGTACTGCCGGGCAAATCCTTTTACCACAATGCCCGCGGAAGGAATAAAGCTTTCTATTTTTTGATCAAACCAGTCGCGCCTATACGCGTCGAGTTCCCCGAGTTCTACGGAAATCTCCCTCAAGCCCCCGTCCCTGGGCTGTTCGACGACCGTTCCGGGCTTGGAAAACTTTTCCTCTCCCCCCTCGGTGGTACAGGAAACGCTGCCTTCTTTACAGGAAATCAAAACCGATCCTTCCGGCGCGGCGGTAACGGTGAATTCAGTCCCGCGGACACCCATGACCGCGCTCTCTGTTTTTACCACCACATCGCCGGTTCCGGTCAGCCGCTGAACCTTCAAGGAGAGAGAACCGGTGAGCACTTCGAATTTTGTTCTCTCTTTGCCGCCGCTGTCGTCGAAATCGAAATAAAAGGCCGTATCCTCGAAGACCCGGACCATATTACCCCTGCTCGAAGGGGAATCCACCTCGATTTCAGCATACCCGTCGTCTCCGGTTTCTACCAGATCGTACTGTTCAAGAATCAGTCCGATATCTACATTCCGCCAATCCATCACTTTTCCGTCCCTGTGCACATCCACATAGCCCTCGACATAGACCATCTCACCGTTCAGCCGGGAACTCTGGGCCGATATTCCTGAGAGAGGAATGAGCATAAAGAGAAGCCACCACACACCTGTTTTTTTCATAGACAACCTCGCCTATAGTATAGCACTAGGAATCCCCGGATTCAATATTTCTGTACAATTCATCCGCGTGATAGGAACTGCGGACAAACGGCCCGGAAGCTACCGCCCTAAATCCCATATCGAGCCCTTTCCGCCTATACATTTCGAAGGTATCGGGGTGAACGTACTCCAGCACCGGGTAATGGCTTTTGGAAGGGGATAGATATTGGCCGATGGTTAGAAAATCACACCCTATGGAACGCAGGTCCCGGAGCACAGCCAGAACTTCTTCATCCGTTTCTCCAAGCCCCACCATTATCCCGGATTTAGTGATCATCCTGTTATTCATATTTTTTGCCCTCCCCTTCGCCCTCTCTAAAAGTGCAAGGGAGCGCCGGTAGTCCGCCATGGGCCGCACATTTTGATAAAGCCGGGGTACGGTTTCGAGATTGTGATTGAGTACATCCGGCGCGGAATCGACCACCTTTTGGAGCGGCCCCTCCTCTCCGCTAAAATCCGGAATCAGCACCTCAACGAGTACGCCGCGTTCGAGACCGTGGACCCGGCGGACGACCTCGGCAAAATGTCCCGCGCCACCGTCCGGCAGATCGTCCCGGGTGACCGACGTAACCACGACATGCCGCAGTTTCAACTTCCGCACCGCTTCCGCGACATGGGCGGGTTCTCCGGGATCTACCGGTTCCGGATCGCCCTGGGTCACGTCGCAGAATCTGCAGTTCCGGGTACAAGTATTCCCGAGAATCATAAACGTGGCTGTTCCGGAACCGAAACACTCCATCCGGTTCGGGCAGGTCGCCTCTTCGCAGACTGTATGGAGATGCAGTCCCCGAAGGATTTTTTCCACCTCCCCGGAAGTCTTCTGTTCTCGGACCCGTACTTTCAGCCAGGGAGGTTTTCCCCCGGTACCCGGATACGATTTTTCTCTCGTTGTGGTTTTGCCGTCCATAATGGAAGTCTACACAAAAACCGTTTCGGTGAACATCCTTTCCCAAGCCCCCCCCGCGGAAAATCAAGAAAAGCCGAAAATTCGCCGGAAATAATCGGCAACCTGCTTCTGCACCGTTTTGATGTCCGGACTGCGGCCGGTCAGTTTTGCAAGGGAAGTGACTCCTTTATCCCGAATCCCGCACGGAACGATCGTTTCGAAATGATCGAGCTCCGTGTTCACATTGAAGGCAAAGCCGTGCATACTCACCCATTTCCGTACCGCGATACCGATAGCGGTAATTTTTTCATTTTCCACCCACACGCCGGTATGGTCCCGGTCTCTGCGGGCGGTCAAGCCGTACTCGTCCCGGAGGAGAGAAATGAACACTTCTTCGATGTTTCGTACAAAGAGGTGGAGATCCTTGCCGTGTTCCGCAATATCGATGATCGCGTATCCGACAATTTGTCCCGGCCCGTGGTAGGTAACTTCGCCCCCCCGGTTGGTTTCGTACACTTCAAAGCCCCGGGATTCCAGCGCCTCCTTTGAAAACAGGATGTCCGTTTCTTTGCCCCGTTTGCCCCGGGTAATAACAGGATAATGTTCGAGAAGAAGGAGGGTGTCCCCGATTTTGCCTTCCTGACGTTTGCGGTTGAGGGAAAACTGAAGTTCAAGGGCGTCCTGATACCCTATTTTTCCGAGATACTGGACGTCGAGGGTGGAAGACATATATGCTTTTCCTCATCCTTTAATATTACTATATTATATAATGAAAGATTTTGGAGGAACAATATGGTACTACCTTATGGAAAACTTTCCCTTGCAATTGTAATCGCGGCGGCGACTCTCGTGTTGATTGACGGGCGGGCAAACGAATCCGAATACATTTATATAGAAAACCTTGCCGTTAACTTGGGAGAAGAAACAGGAGGGGCGGCGGCGCCTATTCCGCATCTCGACGCTGAACAGCTTACCGCGGAACTTCGGAAGATTAGCCCGGAAGAGCGGGAGCTTCTCTATAACGATGTTGTAGATACCTTAAGTGAACTCGGCGGCGAGGCGCTGATCGATTCAATCGCGGGGCCCATTGCCCAAATGACGAAAGTCGACGGCAGCGTGTCCAAAGAGGAAAAGGCATACCTTCTTCAAGTAGCCCGGGACTTGGGATACCCTGCGGGTACCGAATACTTTAACGATTGAAGCCGTCGCGCCAATGCCAGACTGTCCGGGCCCGGGGATCCTGGAAGGGCTTCCGGTTTCGGAAATCAGGGCACCATTCTTTCCCGTCTTCCGGCTCCTGCATAAAACCCTCCTCTATTCCGTAACGTTCGAGAAGAGCGCCGACCTCCTCATACTCCTCGGCAGTAACACGCCGGCCCGGCACCGGTCCGGGTCCTTTTCCCGAAGGGGTAAACTGAAACATCAGTGAAAGCAGGGCCGGGGGCCGCTGATTTTCCCGGTCGATACAGTTATCGGAAAACCATTTCAATACTTCGGCGGTGGTCTCGATCATGCCGGGCAGGACCAAATGCCTGACAATCACGCCGCTTACAAGCCTGTCCCCATCCTTAAGAAGGGGACGTCTTCTCATCATCCAAAGCACAGCTTCCCGCGCGCGCGCCGCGTAATCCCCTCGTTCATACAACCGCGCACTCACGACAGGGGAAATGGTCTTAACATCCGGAAGATAGATGTCGATGTGAGGGTCGATAATTTTTAAAGCCGCGATGGATTCAAAACCCGAACTGTTCCACACGACAGGAAGTGTAAGCCCTTCATACTTCGCGCGTTCGAGGGCCGCGGCAATTCCCGGTATAAACTGCGTGCCTGTGACTAAATTGATATTCTCCGCGCCTTCCTCCTGAAGACGCAGAAAGAGCCTGACCAGTTCATCTTTCGAAACATCTCTGCCGAGTCCCTCAGCGCTGATCTGCCTGTTCTGACAGAACCCGCACTGGAGGGTGCAGCCGCTGAAAAATACCGTACCGGAGCCGCTTTTTCCTGTAATCGGCGGTTCTTCACCGAAATGGATGACCGCCGCCGCTATGCTGATGGCCGCGGACTGTCCGCAGAACCCCCTTTCGCCGCTGCTCCGGTCGACCCGGCACACGCGGGGGCAGAGTTCGCAGTTTTTATATCGGTTCAATTTTCTTTTTTCTGCGGGGGTATCCAGATAAGAAGGTCCGGTTCCTTATAATAAAGCTGCACTTTTTTAGGTTTTCCGACCTTCTCCCAGCCTTTTTTTCCCATCTCCAGGGTACCCAACTTGCACTCGTTTTTGAGCAGTATCTTTCCGTTTATTCTCTCGCCTTTTTTTTCTTTAAAATCCGCCAATGATATACCGCGGTAAATATAGATCGGATAACTTGTTTTCATCATGCCCAGATCGAAACCATCGTTCGGATGGAGCACGAGAGTATCTTCAGCCATAGAAAAATCGGCCAATACATTGAGCTCGGAACTGCTTTTCACAACTTCCCCCTCTTTTTTTAATTTTTTAATTCTGTCGAGGTTTTAAGCACCTTTCGGTTCTGCAAGGATAGAAAAAAAATTGGGGAGGAGCAAGGCCTTTTGATGATAATTATTTCCCGCAGCCGGCTAAAAACCGGACCAAATCTTCCTTCGTATAGAGGGGGACCGCAGTACCCTCGTTGATCAGCTTTCTGCTTCCTGCAAAACTCGAAAGCCCTCGATATTCTTCCGGGTGGCTCGCTATACAGGCCAGCGGCCGTCCCTGTTCCAGGGCGAACCTGACGGTTTCCATGGTCCCGCCCTCCACATCGGTCTCGATTACGATGACCCCTGCACTCAGCCCGCTTTGCAGCCGGTCCCGGGCTATAAACCTGAAGTCCCTCGGCGGTTTTTCGTCTTCATATTCCGACACGAGACATCCCCCGGTTTTGACAATATCTTCTGCAAGCTCTTGGTTTTCAGGAGGGAAAATGCAGTCGAGCCCGGAGGGCAGAAAGGCAACGGTAGGCCGATCAGCCGCGACACAAGCCGTGTGCGCGACGGTGTCGCAGCCCGCGGCGAGACCGCTCACGACCACAAATCCGGCATCGATGACTGTGTGGGTGAACTCCGCCCCGGCTTGCCGGCCGAAATCGGAGGGGGAGCGGGTCCCGATTACGGCTATCGACGGCCGCCCCAGGACCGAAGGGTCGCCGCGGACATGCAGCTTTTCGGGCGGCCTGGAAAGAGCGGCGAGCCGGGGCGGGAAAAGGGGGTCAGTCGGATACAGTACCATTTATCCGCTTATCCCGAATTCCTGCTTCAGGGCGGATTTCATAGCGTCGACCGGGGCTTCCATGGCGGTCCAGAGCTTGAAACCGATAGTCCCTTGGTATACGAGCATACCTACGACTCTACCTCGGCGGCAGTGAGGATGTTGCCGTCGGGGTCGTAAAACTTGAACATCTTGATTCCCTCTTCATAAAACTCAAAGGTATCTTTGTACATTTCCACATCTTTACTCAGGAGGTACGATTTAAAATCATCGAGATTGTTCACACCGAGGGTTATAAATTGATTGACCGGAGGGTCCTCCTTTTTTGCCCATCGGTTGACGGCAATATAGCCTGTTTTCAGACCCGGTATGGAAAGCTCGATCCAACCCTGGGATTCGTAGGCTTTTTTGCAGCCGAGAATCTCTTCATAAAACCGCAGAGCCCGTTTTATGTTTTTCGACCAGACAAAGGAAATGATATTGTTGTAGGTTTGGTCCATTGTTTCCTCTCCTTTTCTCTCGCATCAAATGGTTGGATATTGTAACATAGAAAAAGGGGTAACGAAATATGAAAAAATCAATTCGGCTTATTTTGTTTATACTGCTTTTGGTTTTCGCCGGGGGCCTTGCATACGGGCAGATGAAAAAGATTTTGTCATCTATAAATACGGATTAAAGCAGTCCCTGAAAGGGGGAAAGGAACTGCTCATGCAGCTTGCAGAGATCGGAGACACGCCCGCGGACAAACAGCACGAGGAGCAGTACTTCAAATTTATATTCAAACTGGCCGAATTGTCCCACCATGAACTTGTCAGGCTCTTTCCTTCCGAGGCCGCCAGGTTCTTAAACCTTTTTCCCGAAAGCGCCT
>CAYWIK010000113.1:0-5234 GCA_964458315.1 uncultured Spirochaetales bacterium
AGAAAAGCTCCCAATAGGCACGCTCCCTTTCGCTCAGCTCTTCCCAAAACCGGAAGGCCGCCTCCCGGTACGCTTCACTCGAGAAGAAGATTCCATGGATTGCTTCGTGTACCATAAAAAGGTCCCGAAGGGTCTCGGTCGAACTTCTGGAAATGGAGATACACCCCCCTTCGACGGGCAGATAGAGGCCGTGCTCTTGATCGAACCGAAGAATTTCGTTTTCCAGAAGAATGGCGCGCAGCTCCCGCTCCCGCTCGTTTAAAGGAAAGCGGCGGTCCTTAGCGGCCTGGAAAAACGCCGCCAGATCAATGCTCCGATAGTCATGGGCATTCCAGCCGTGCCTGCCTTCGAGCTCATCATTCGAAAGAAGCTGCCCTGTATACCCCTCCTTTTCCACGAAAAACGCCAACCGTTTGAAAAAATCCGCCTGTACACCGTAATCCCGGGTGTCGAAAATAAGCATTTTCGGAAAGAGGTTCCATGCAAATACCTCATACGCCTCGTTCCGCCACTCCTCCGCAGGATAGTACAGCACGGTTCCCGGGTCCGCGGGAATTGGTTCTGCCGGGGACAGATCTCCTGCCTCGCAGGGTTTGAATGTCAATGAACTAAAGGGAGTCGGCGGAATTTCGAGGGTAAACACAGCCGACTCTTGATCTTCCCTGCCCTTTTCACCACAGCGGAAATAGACGGTATGCGTACCTTGTTTCGGGTAAAAACGCCACTTTTTTTCTCCGCCTCGGGCACACTGCACCTCGATACCTTCAATCAGTTCCTCTACAGACTCGGGGTAATAACTGTATTCGAGTGAAAAAGTCTCTTTTCCGCTTCCGGTTTCGATGCGGAATATCCGTTCCGAGTTGTGTGTAAACCGCGCTTCCCACCCGGATGCGGTCCCCAGGATGTTGTCGGCGTAATACACCCCGGTACCGCTTTCCGCAAGGCCGGCTTCTAATATAACCGGTAATGCGTTCCCGTCCTCCGCGGTAAAACGAAATCCAAAAAAAACGGATATTTCAGGAAGGGGAAACCTGTATTCCCGTGTTCGCGTCGACCCCTCATGAAACGGCAAAGGTTCGGTATGGACCAGCTCCCTCTTTGAGGTGTACACCTCCATCGAAGCCGAAGCGCCGCGGGGAATATAGGTAAGTTTAATATGATCCAGCTCTTCAGAGACCTCCCGGGGTTCCTGAAAGTAATACAAAGGAGAAACGCTCCGCTCTTCATTCTCCCTCTTACCCGCGGGCTTTTCTAAAAGACGGATCTCCGAACCGCCTTCTCCGCTAAACACAAGATCGGAAGGCTCACCTCCGCAGGCAATAAACCCGAAAAGAAGAAAAATAGAACAAAGAAAGGAAAAAATCAGACGAGCATATATTCCATATCGATGATGCTGGTAACCAGTAATTCCGCTACCTCCCTCTTTTTTTCAAGTGAAAGCTGGCCGTCATTCCGCAGAAAACTTTCGAATCTGCCGGAAAACCCTTCGGGAAGGGCTTCGAGGTCATACACTGCTCTAAAAACCTGTCTGCCCGAACATTCGAAACGACGGTTTACCGCAAACAGGAGCCGAACTACATTCTGGATAAACCCGGCGGAAGAAATCGTAAAAAAGTATTGGTCTCCTTTAATTGTAGCCGCGTGAAGGTCGCCGAAAAAATGCTCCGTAGTTCCGCGAAAAATGGTAAAAAGAAACCGCCAAAAATCGTTGTCCAAAGCTTCAAGTTTTTCTCTCATTTTAGAGAACCATCCGTCCGGATCATACCGCACATGACCTTTTTGAAGCCGGTAGAGACCGTAGGTGCCGTTGTATCGGAACCTGTCTTCATAACTTGTGTAGGCCGTAACCATGTCATTAATCTGAAGCATCTGTTTATATTCCAGCCGGACCGGAAGGTCCCTTATCAGAAATCGGTCTTTCTGCCTTGCCCTGGAAGCTTCAAAGGCAATCGCATCGGGGAAAATTTTTTTTCGCTCTTCGAAATCCGGCAAACCGCCGTTGAAGTATACATCGATACTAATAAAAAAGTACGGGTCGAAAGTTTCATCACTCAAAAAATCCATCATCGAGATTGCCTGTACGGAATCCCATGAAGAAACTGTATCGATTAACTCTGAGCAAACCCGATCAACTTTCTGGTTCATACGCAATCCTCTTGCTCTTAGGTTCTGACTGATAGTATCATAAAACAGGCTGCCATGAAAGAGACAACCTTTATAGCCATTGAACCTCCCGGGAATATTGTAAAACCCTATTACGCCCTGCAAGACGTTTTATTCCGCTCCTCTGGGCTCACTACGGCCCGGCTCTTTCCGCCGATTATACCGGTAGCTTTCCTCTTCCGGCAAGATAAACAGGATTCAAGCCGGGCGCCGGCAGCCCAAGCGGCCTTTCCCTCCGGGAAAGAGATTTTCGATCGGATTCGTTCCCGGGTAGAAAGCGCGGCAAAGATGCACAGTGCGGGAGAATTGCGGATCGGCGAAAAAACGGTATACGTCCCGATCGAGGCAATCCCGGAAACTTCACTCGAAGAATATGTCCCGGGAAACCTTTTTTTTCCTCCGCAGCCCGGAATACTTCTCTGCCTGTTGGAAAATTCCGCCATTTTAGAGGCGCAGGTATCATCCCTCGGTTCCGTGCCCGCGCAATCCTGGTATGCCAACTATATTGCGGAAATCAAGGTGCGGTATTCCTACTCCCGGCGTTCCTTTGAAACCGCGCATTGGGAATACAAGAGGTATGAAAAAATAGTGTGCGGGAGATCAGCTTGAGGAGGCAATCACGATTCGGTTTCTGCCGCCCTCTTTCGCTTCATACAAAGCTTTGTCCGCCGATTCGTTTATTGAGGCCGAATCGCTAAAATCAGGATATCCCGCTACGCCGCAGCTGAAGGTCACATAAAACTCTTCCTTTTCGGCCTGCTGCTTTATTTGAGAAAAATTGATTCTAATCTCGTCTATGATCTTTTTCGCGTTCTCCGGAGAGGTGTTGAGAAGGATCACCGCAAACTCCTCCCCCCCATACCGGCCGATGATATCGGTCGATCTGAGCCGTTCTTGAAGAAGCCTTGCCAAACCTTTGAGGACCCGGTCTCCGGTCAGGTGACCGTAGGTGTCGTTTACCTGCTTGAAATGGTCCACATCAATCATGGCAAAACAAATTTCACTTCCTGTTCGCCCCGCCCGCAGCATTTCTCTGCCCAACTGCTCCTTTAAATTGGAGTGATTAAGAAGCCCGGTCAAGGAGTCCCGCTCCATAAGATACCGGAGGCTCCGCGCACGCTCGGCGCGGTTTGCAATCGACGCGATGAGATGTTCCTCCTTAATCGGTTTAGTAAGAAAATCATCCCCCCCGAGCCGGATCGCCTCGAGCTGTTTGCCGAGGTCCTTTTCTACGGAAAGAAAAACGATCGGAATACTGACGAAGGCTTCCTGCTGTCGAATAATAGACGCCAGTTCCATGCCCGAGCAACCGGGCATATACATGTCCATGAGAATCAGCTCCGGCTTTGCCTCGACCAGCACTTTCACGACCTGTTTCGGGTCTAAAGCAACGGAAGTGATCATTCCGGCCTGCTGAAGCAGCAACGCGTGAAAAGATACCTGTTCGGGATCGTCATCTACAATAAGAATATGGTAGGGGTCATGTTCACGTTTAGAGGTCAAGGAATCGATTTTGTCGATCAATCTCCCCGCATCCACCGGAAGAAGAAAAAATGCATCTCCTCCGGCCCGGACCGCGCGCAGGCGCGTATCAAAGTCATTGTGCTTAGAAACAAAAACAATATTGAAATAGGGCTGGTTCTTCTGTTTTAAAACGGCGAGGACAGCCTGCGCTTTCCCTTCGTTGTCTAAATAGTCGGTGTTTACCAGCAGAAGCCTTCGAGGATTTGCAGCGACCACCTTTTCGAGCTCTTCGATCGCGGCGAAATGCTGAAACGAAAACCCGTAAAACCCCAGCTGCTCGAGCAAATCATCAGGAAGGGGGGCCGTTTCATCCGACAGTGAAAGCAGCTTTTTAACGTCCTCGTCACAGGATTCCGGGACCAGGACCCGCTCCACCTGATCGGAAATTTTCTCGACCGCGGAAGCAGGTTCGATGGTATCCCATTCCCGCTGAAGCGCCGCGTACAGGGTGCGGATCCGGTCCTTGTCCCGTTTTCCCAGGCTTCCCTTCCGGTCAACAGCCCCGGCAAGTACATATTCCATCTGCCCTGCGATCTCGGACAGCTCTTCGTATCCGAAGGTTGCGCCCGACCCGCTCAATTTATGTGTCAGCATGTGCAGTTCTTTGACCGTTTCCAGGCATGCGTTCTTTTCCAGCACAATGTTTACACAGTCATCAATCCTGTCCATCCGTTCAGGAAGCGTGGCGGTAAATTCTTCAGCCAGCGCCGCAAGTTTGCGTTTTATTCCATCAGACAACTTTGCCACAAAAATACCCACTTTCTATTAAAATATCGGCACCATAGTATATACAAATTGATTTTTTTATCAAATTTTTTTTGTTGAAGATGCATCTTTTTTACATTATACTAATATTGTGACAAAAACAATGCAGCTCACTCCCAGTCTTGAAGATTATCTGGAAACGATTCTTCTTCTAGAGAGAAAGAACCGCGTGGCCAGGGTAAAAGAGATTGCAGGAAACCTGCAGGTGCAAATGCCCTCCGTTACAGGCGCACTCAAGAACCTCAAGAAGAAAGGGCTGATCAATTATGAAAAAAACTCATATATAAGCCTTACGGAAAAGGGGATTTCGATCGCAGCGGCGATTGAGAACAAGCATGATATAATTCTATCATTTTTGCATAAAATCCTGCTGCTTCCTCCGGAAGAGGCTAAAGAGCAGGCATGCAAAATTGAACATGTGATAACTTCCGAAACCGCTAAACGGCTCAAGAATTGCACAAATTTTTTGAATAAAAACTTTAAACTCGAAAAAAAAGAAGAACTCCAGAAATGGATTGAGATCATTACCGCTAATACAAAATAATCTCCCGGGCGGCGTCACCTTATTTACCCGGCTGTCGGTGCACTGTGCCGACAGAATGACCGCGACTATCAGTTCGAAACAACACTTTTTTTCAGGCCTTGTATATGTATTGACAGATGCGGCAAAATATTTTACCTTTTTGCCTACTTGAGACGCGGCGGTGGTGGAATTGGTAGACACGCTAGCTTGAGGGGCTAGTGAGCATCGCGCTTGTGGAGGTTCAAATCCTCTCCGCCGC
>CAYWIK010000114.1:0-5225 GCA_964458315.1 uncultured Spirochaetales bacterium
GTTTCTTCATCCTCCGGAACTGCATATACCGCAGCGGTCGGCAGAAGCAGAGGTTGAGTATACCATAGGAGCAGTGATAAAAAAACGGAACCCTAACAGTTTTAACCAATTTCTAACATTTCGGCGCGGGCAAAAATCGGCCTTGCGGAAGCGGGGAATTTCATTACAATACAAAGCAGTATGAGAAGAATAATCCGAGACATGCTGTTTAAACTGATTCGAAACGATTTCGTCGAGATGATCGAGGAACACCAGGAAGACCTGCTCAAGATTTTTCGCGAAGAGATGCAGAAATTAGACGATTCGATCCCTGAAGAAAAGGCTTTTATCGATATCAAGATGGTCCCCCTTGGGGAAGAGATGATGAAAGCGGCCCTCTCGACTGTGACTAGGTTTATACGGGAAGTCTGACACATCGGTGTGGAGGTGGTGTTAAATGGGTACGCTGAATCAAAGGAGAGGGGTGGTCCTCTGTTTCGTTGTCTTCGTCTTTCTTATTTCTTTACCGGCTTTTTCCGCGGAACAGGACGGTGCCGTCGGTCTGGCGATCGGGAAATTCAGCGCCGGAGAAGGGCTTGATTCTTTCGAAGCCGAACGTGTATTTAAGGAATTCCGGCAGGGGCTGCTTAAATACGGAGCAAATCAATTTATCGTTATCGACAGTCATCCCGCCGTAACTCCCGGCCGCTTTGAGGAAGAGGACCTGCGTGAAATCGATGAGTGGAAGGAAATCGGACAAGCAGCTGTGGGCGAAATGGTTCTCGCCCCCCGCGGCCGGGTTTATATTCAGGTCCGCTTCATCGATGTGGATTCCCTCGATCCGGTAAAAACAAAAACGGTTGTCTCCCTCGGGCGGGAAGAGCCGTATATCCGGTATGCCGTTGAGATCTTGGTCAAGGAGATCTGCGGAATAGAGAATACCGGCCGGAGTCTCGCCTATCAATATGAAGCCGCCAAACCGCCCGACGAGTCCGCGTTCGCGGAGCGCCCGGCCCCTTCGTCGGTGGATACCGGCCGGTTCGAGGAGGGGCTGGCAGAGCTGAACGAATTGGTCTGTTTGCAGCCGCCGGACCGGCAGATTTTCTTAACAGCCCTGGAGGTTATTGACGATGCCCGCGAACAGGTCCAAACCTACGCGGAAAATCCCAAATACGGCGGAATTGAAGCGCAGTTGTATCTGGCTGATTTGCGGGATTTCATAGACCGTAGTGAAGACGTTGTCAGGAAAAACTTTTTCAACTGGGAACGGGCCGAAGCGGTAACAATAATTACCGGGCAGCGCGACGTGTACGATGAAATCCTGCGGCAAATGGGACCGGAGGAAGCTGCGGCACGCCGTTTCCGGTGGGGCCGGGTCCTTGTTTTCCTTGAAGAGTATCGTTTTTTCGACCGCCTGCTCGAAGATCCGGTGGTCCGGGATGTTTACGGTGATGTGTTCGGCCTTTTCATTGCCGATGACTGGAAGGCGAGCAAAAAAGGTTATCTTATCGTCCGGATTAGAGGTGCGGGGCCGGCCGGAACGGAACCGGCCGGCGGGGCACATGAGGTGACCGTTACCGAGCTTGCGGGCGGCGGCGTATACCGGAAGGTGCTTTCCGAAGGGAACTGGGAGATTGTTTTTGAAAACGGTCTTCAAGGTGAGATCGATCTTCTAGTGGAAGCGGACGGTGAAAAGCATGAGGTGTCCGTGGGGCCCGGCCGGATCGAGGAAGTCGTGTTCCGGTTTACGGCCGGCTCTCCGGACCCGGGCGGAAAAGGATTCTGGCACGCTCTGCGTACGCCTCCCTGGAAGGAGGGCGGCAATCCCTACGGGTATTTTCTCGACCAAGGAATGACCGATATCATACGCGGCTTTGGGGATCAACCCCGCCGCCTCTTTCTCTTGGATGTATACGGCGGCCCCGCGGTCTATCCAAGCTTTCAGGGTGCCGCCGGCGTTCGGATCGGGATAAATATGATCATGAAGAATCGTATTCTTCCGGCGGTTGAAATAGACGGGCCTCGGTTCTTAAAGAGTTTGCTGCCTGCCTTGGCATTCGGAGGCGGTGCGTTCAGCCTTTTTTACTTTACCGGAAACGAGGCGGCGGCCCTTCCGCTGGGGCTTATGGTTTCCTCTTACACGCTGACCGGGCTTCTCTCTTCCGACTCTTTAACACACGTGCCCGGTTATATCGGTGGAATTATCGGGGCCGGCCTTTTAGGCGGTCTGGGGGCGGCCGCCGGATACCTTGCAGGGCGTCCTGTGCCGACGGTGACAGGTACTATCCTCGGGCTGTACGGAGGCACGGCTTTTGCCGGCATAAGCTCAACGCTTTTCAACGTCAACGATAAAACCGCCGCCCTCATTTTCCTTATTTCCGGGGGCGTGGCGGGGTTGGCCGGAGGGCTGGTCGGCGGGCTTACGGACTGGAATTTTCTCGAAGGTTTATCGGGAGGATTTATTTCCCTTATTCCCGCAAGCCTTGCCGGAATCACCGCCGGAGTACTTGGGGGATCAACCCTCGATTTCAGCTACAAGGTTCATACTTTTCATCCTTATGGTCCGGTGGCCCTCAAGCCTTCTCATCAGCTGCGGCTCGATGTGCTGAACCTCGGCTGGGGGGTTTCCGGGTTCCCGGTCAATTTCTTTGTACAATATGTCATGGAAACGAACGGCGGATTTTCCTACCAAGGGACCGAATATCTTCCGGAGGATGAAGCAAGCAATTGGGACTATTACCCCGTTGCCGGGGTGACGATCAAAGGATTGGAACCACTGGTGTTTCAGGGTACCGTATCAGGGTTTAAAGGCGGTCTCGGCTCCAGGGACTTGTCCGCTTCGGGCACCGCCGCTTTTGTTACCAAATATGTCGATCTGGGATATACCTTCTCGTATATCTCTTCTCGCCGAGAAACGGGGGCTGAACCCGCCGGTGTCTACAGGAGCAGTGCCGGGGAGGCCCTCACCCCTTCAACGCTGAGTTTTGACCACCAGGTACACCTCAATGTCCGGCCTCTCGAATGGTTTACCGTCTACGCCCGGGCCGGTTTTGAGCGGCTCGAGTATGCCTTGTATGAAGTTGCCGGCGGCGTTACGGCCGGTGTTGTAGAAGAGCTGCGGCCGGTTGTCATCGACGCCGAGTTGGGGATCAGGATCCAGGTGCACAACATTTTTTCACGAACCCCGCCGATGCGGTAAGAGAGCTCCCTTTTCTATTCCCCAATTCCCAGCCGCTCCCTGATGATGTCCGGTCGGTTGT
This sequence comes from uncultured Spirochaetales bacterium, assembly GCA_964458315.1. Classification (GTDB taxonomy): domain Bacteria; phylum Spirochaetota; class Spirochaetia; order SPDA01; family CAZSGZ01; genus CAYWIK01. The sequence continues at coordinate 3,240 of CAYWIK010000114.1, forward strand.
TTTCCGGCTTGTGTTCTCCGAACGAATAGATCTCCGGTGTAATACCTTCCCGCAGGTTTTTCTGCCAATAGAGCAGCCCAAAGCCTTTTTCTGAACAAGCGTAATAGCCGTCCGGCGTCCAGAGACAATATTCGCCGTCTGGGGTAACAATCATCGAAACCGCGGGCGTAAGTCCGACGGCCGCCCCGGTAGAAGAGCCTTTGGACCGCCGAAAGCTTTGCTCAAATTCCCGGTTTAGCTCCTCGCGGCTATATAAATGGATCACCCCGTCTTTCCCCGCGGTGACAATATAGGTAGCAGATTCAGCGATTGCAGTCAGCGGTGCATCGTGCCTCCAGGACATGCCTTCCGGAACGTTGCCGTCGTCATATTCCCGCCCGATCCAAGAAGCGTGAAGGGCGCCGCTGTACCCGCCGGACAGCACAAACCCGTCTTCCGTAATTCCGTAGCACCAAACACTGGCGCCGATCTGCCGCCCCCTCGAGACATGCCGGACCGGATCGCCGTTTTGGGAAACCACGATGACTTCTCCCTTATCGGGATGGTTCTCCCAATATACCTCCAGATTTTCATATTTTGTGCCGATCCTCTGAAAACCTTCGGGATCGGTAACTTCACTGAAGCTAAAGTCTGTTAAGTCAAAGACCTGTTCCAAGGAAGTTTTTTCGTTAATATGCCGGTACCCGACCCTTCCGAAGGCGATTTCTGTATCCCTTGCGGCCACGGCCCAGACCGGCGCCGCTTCGCTTTGCAGGAGAAAGGTTTCCCGCTCGGCAAGAAAGTCATAGCCGTGGATCGCATAAGAGCCGGCATCTGCCAAGGCGATTTCATTCGGTCCGGTCCAACAGGCTGCGGAAATTTCGTACGGAAGAGAGAAGGTGGTCTTAACCGGTGTGGACGCGGAAGGGGGCCCGGACGAATCGGAGCCGGCGCTTAAGCCGACGATTGCTCCATTGCCGGAAGCGGAGCAGAGAAGGAGCCGGCTTCCGTCCCGCGAGAATGCTGCCTCCGTGTACGGGTTCTCCAAGGAAACAGAAACGGACTCCCGAAGCTTGCCCCCGCCGGCCGGCTCGAGGACCGTCACGTTGCTTCCCGGTCCGTCACCGCGGTGGACGATCGCCAAACGGCCGGCGGAAAAAGCAGCGGCGGTAATTCCCTGATACCGTACTTCTTCGGTCAAATCGCCGGTTTTTCTATTGAAGAGGGTAATCCGAGAATCTCCGTTGACCGTGCATACCAATCCCGGCTCGGAATCAAAAAATCCGACCTCAAGAAACCCGGCGTTCCCGCCGGAGTTTTTCGCCGTGTTGATTTGGCGATAGGGAGGGAAGCATGCGGTTTCCTTGTCCGGGTGGTCGAAAAAAAGAAAGGGTTTCGATTTCGTATAATGGAGGAGGGCCTTCCTTTTTCCGGCGGCAGCCATCTTGCCGAAATCAAAGAGCATCAAGGTCCCGTCGGAAAACCCCGCGGCCAGACAAGAGTCATCCGCGTTGAGTGCATAGCTTTGAAGATGATGGAGGCCCGTGCCGTAGGCAAAAATCGTGTCTCCGGTTTCGAAATCGATGCATCGGAAATTGTACCCGCTGCTGAAGGGGGTGCCGAACAGGCCGGCGGAAATAAGATATTTCCCGGACCGGGAGAGAAAAAGATCATACAGGTAGCCGTAGCCGTTTCCGCCGATGACCCCGGGAATGAGCCGCTCCTGCTTTTTGCGCCCAAGGTCCCACACCCGCAGGGTTTTGTCCCGGGCCGCGCTCAGGAGATACCTGCCGTCGGGAGTGGCGGAGAGGGCGCCGATAGTCGAGCGGTGGCCGCCGGTGTCCGGGCGAAGGAGCTCGTACCCTTCCGCCCGTAGACCGCCGGAAGGAAGAAGAGAAAATATGAAGAGAAAAAGGGGGAGGAACAACAAAGGCAGCCGCCGCTTAAAATGGATGTCCATACAGCCTCCTGACGATAGTTTGCTAGAAATATGTTAAATTTTCCAGG
>CAYWIK010000115.1:0-5115 GCA_964458315.1 uncultured Spirochaetales bacterium
GGCGGAAATATTTTTTTCCGCTCCTCCATATCGAGAACATGCATGTTTTCCGGATCAAACTTGTGGGCCATAATCCTCACCTCCGAGTACCTTGATAAACTCTTTTATTTTCATTTACAGTATTCTATACAATTGGAGAAACAATGAAAACAGAAAAACGGAAACTGCGAAAGGATATCCGTACCAAGCTCGCGTGCCTTCCGCCGGAAGAGATTATTCAGAAAAGCAAAATCATCACCGAAAAAATTACCCGTCTGACCGAATGGCGGGACGCGGAAATTATCCTTCTCTACCTCCCGATGAAGTGTGAAGTGAATACCCTCGATTTGATCCATACTGCAATCGCGGAAGGCAAGGAAGTAGCGGTACCGAGAATGCGCCACGGAAACATCATGTATTTTCACTTCATCGAGAATGTCGACGGACCGTGGCAGGAACACGAGTACGGCATTAAAGAACCCCATCCCGACCTTCCGGTCCTCGAACCGAATAACTGTCCGGACCGGAAACTGTTTATGGTCGTTCCGGGACTCGCCTTCGACCGTTCCTGTAACCGCCTGGGAAGGGGGAAAGGGTTTTATGACCGCTATCTCTCCATGGGATGTGAAAATCTCAGGGCATACGGGATTTGCTTCGATTATCAGCTGGTCGATAAAGTACCGACAAGCGACCACGATCAAAAGGTAGACGGCGTTGTAACGGAAAAGGAGATCATCACTGCTTGATCGGCGTCCCAATTCTGATTACATTAATAAAGAAAATAGATTGAACGGAGGAAACCTATGGGAGAAGAAATAAAATCCGCACTCGAGCTTGCCCTCGAAAGAACGGCGGACATCAAGAGCGATAAAGGAAAACTGGAAGAACACGATTTGCTTCAAACCGGGAAACGGATTGCCTCGAAATTTCTTCATCCGATCGAGGATGAAGAAAAAATTGATCTTCAGGCTGAATTAAAAAAATATTCCGGGAAACAACTTGAAGTCATAAAAAAAGGGATATTTGACGTAATCATGTCCAATCTGACCCTCCCGAGCGATGAAATCGATGAAAAATTAATGAAGCGCCTCGAGGAAGCTTTGAATATATTAACCGGCAATAAACGTCAGCTGTCTTCTGTTTTTCAGCAGCTGACTCAATTTTTTAACCAGTACCTCAAAAATAAGCAGGAAATACGTTCATCCTTAGAACAGCAGTTCGAACCCCGGCTTCGGCAGAAAGAGCAGGCTATGGCGCAGAAGTTCGGACAGGAAGTCCATCTCGATGCGCTCCAGGACCCTGAATTCGCGGAATATTTGAAAAAAAACTTCGCGGATCTGGATAATCAGTACCAGGAAGCCCTCGAGCAGATGAAAGGGCAGTTGCGGCAGATGTTCGGGTAAAAGCTAGTCCGGTAAATTTAAAAAGCCGGCATGATTACCGGCTTTTAGGAACCTGCCAGAGGAGGAAATCATCCTCATAAACACGGTTCTCATCTTTTAATTTATATACTACCTAATTTATATGTACTATCTTTGTTCTTTCAATCTGCGGGCCGGAGCTGACTCCGGCTCTCTTCAACCGGCGGTTGTAACATGGTTACCTCCTACACTATATTAATAATATACCTTAATGTATTTCAGTTGTCAATTGAATCAATTCATATTTTCTTCTATACTTTCATGTACGTTGAAAGGACAAAATATGAAGGAAGATTTTTTTAAAATCCTCGATCAGCTTTCCCGGCATGAGAAAAAAATACGAGAAATAACCGACACCATTATTGCCAATATTGTGATGATCAGCGAAATTCCCGCCCCGACTTTTCACGAACAAGAGCGGATGAATTTCCTTGTCAACCGTTTTACCGAAAGCGGAATGCAGAATTGCTCTACCGATGAAGTTGGAAATGCCTTAGGAATACTTCCCGGGAAATCGGATGAATACAATATCCTGGCGGTAGCTCATTTAGACACAGTGTTTGACGAAGCGGTGGACCATACCGTCACCGTGCAGCAGGACAAGATCATCGGACCCGGCGTCGGCGACAACGGCACGGGCGCGGCGGTCATCGCCTCCCTGCCGGAAATCCTCGAACATTTGGGGATTCAGCTTGATTCAAACCTCGTCCTTATGGGCTCGGCCCAAAGTCTCGGTCGCGGAAATATCGAAGGCCTCCGGTTTTTTCTTAATCACACGGACATACCGATTGCCGCCGGGCTTTGTGTTGAAGGAGTGGAAATCGGCAGGCTCAGTTACGCCTCCATCGGCATGATGCGCTGCGAAATCACCGTCAACATCCCGGAGGAGTATGACTGGACGCGGTTCGGCGCTTCCGGCGCCCTCATCATCATGAACAAGATAATGAACCGAATCTTAGGTCTCCCGGTACCCCGGCAGCCGCAGTCCAGTATTCTCATAGGCGCCGCCCAGGGGGGCACCTCTTTCAATACCATTGCCACATCCGCGAAAATACAATTCGAAATACGAAGCGAGTCGGAAGATATGGTGTTCCAACTTGCTAAAAATATCCAAAACATTACCGATGAAATTGCCGCGATTACCAATGCAGAGGTAGAACTTCACATTCTCGCCCAGCGGAAGCCGGGTGGGATACAGTTTTCCCACCCCCTCGTCGAGCACGCGCGGGAAATATTGAAAACCGTGGGGATCAAACATCGTATCCTCCCGAGCACATCTGAGCTTGCAGCTTTTATAGCCCACGGTATTCCCGCTATAACCGTTGGAATTACCACCGGGGAAAATATGGACAAACCGAATGAATCCGTACGCATCGATCCGATCTTTCGGGGAATCGCGCAAATTCTCGGTTTACTGCTGACTATCGATAAGGGATGCTGCAATGAATCTTGATAAATGGCTTAAGACAAATACATTTCATCATTCACAGTTTTGGGATCTTGCAAAACTGGTAGAAGAAAAGGAAAAACAGCAAATTACCATTTCCCTCTGCATTCCAACCCTCAACGAAGAAAAGACCATCGGCAAAGAAATCATCTTATTTAAATCGGAATTGATGAACCGTTATCCCCTCCTCGATGAAATCGCGGTCATCGACAGCGGTTCCGTTGACAGGACCCGAGACATCGCATCTTCTTTCGGCGCCGATGTGTATCTTTCCAAAGACATTCTCTCCCGGTTAGGAGAGAAAAAGGGAAAAGGAGAAAACCTCTGGAAAGCAATCTATCAATTAAAAGGCGATATTATCGTATACATCGACGCGGACATTAAAAACATCCATCCCAGGTTCGCGTACGGCCTCATCGCCCCCCTTATTTATCGTAAAGAAATTAAATATGTAAAGGCCTTTTACGACCGCCCTCTTGCAATCTCCAACGAAGTGCGTCCTTCCGGCGGCGGCAGGGTAACGGAAATACTCATCCGGCCGCTCTTCTCCCTATTCTTTCCGGACCTTACCGGTGTCATCCAGCCGCTTTCCGGTGAATACGCGGTCAGGCGGGAAGTACTCGAGCAAATCCCCTTCCCGATCGGGTACGGGGTCGAAACATCCCATCTCCTCGATGTATACCAGCGGTTGGGAATGGGGGCTTTCGCACAGACCGATCTCGACCAGCGCGTCCATCGCAACCAGGCGACCAGGGACTTAGGGAAGATGGCCTTCGGCATTCTTCAGACTTTTCTCTCCCGCATGCAGTCTCTCCATCTCGTGGAAAAATTACCGGAAATGAGCACCATTCTCAGGCAGTTCGAAGCCCGGGACAAAGAGTTTTATGCTGTAGAAAAGAATATTATAGAAGAAGAACGGCCGCCGATGATCACGATACCTGAGTATGAGGAACAGCGGAAAACAGCAAACCGGTAAAAGGAAACGGGTACCGCGGGTGAATATGGAGGGAATAAAAAATGCAAAGATTCTCGTCGTAGACGACATTACTGAAAATGTAAAAATTATGGCCCACATGCTTAAAGGCATGGGCTTCGCGATCACCTTTGCCAGAAGCGGATATGAAGCTTTGGAAACAATAAAGTCAAACCCGCCGAACCTCGTGCTTCTCGACATATCGATGCCCGGAATGGACGGGTACGAAGTGTGCGAACGGATCAAAAAAGACACGGAAACAGAAGACATTCCGGTTATATTCGTAACCGCCAGGGACAATCCGGAGGATATAGTCAGGGGTTTCGAAAAGGGAGCGGTGGATTATCTCACACGGCCGGTCAATTCGGCGGAACTCAAAGCCCGGGTCATGACCCATCTGGAGCTGAAAAGTTCACGGGACATTATCCGGCAGCAGAACCGCGAATTGTGGGAACTAAACGCTTCGAAAGATAAATTTCTTTCCATTCTCGCCCACGATCTGAAAAACCCGATCGCGGGACTCATGACGATTTCCGAACTGGCGACAAAAATGTATTCAAGCCTGACTGACTCAGAGCGGCTTAACTATATAAAAGAAATTCACAGTTCCGCCGAGCGGGTCCTAAACATCCTCGAAGATCTTCTCCAATGGTCCCGTTCACAGTCCGGAAGGATCGAATACAATCCCGGAGAAGCCAATCTTTTAAAAATTACCGATGAGGCCCTCTCGGCCATTGAAGACGCGGCGGCAAAAAAAAATATCTCGATCGAAAATAATATCCCGCCGGATGCCTCGGTGTTTGCGGACCGGTATATGATCGCAACGGTCATCCGCAATCTTCTGTCTAATGCGGTAAAGTTCTCCTACCCGGGCGGGAAAATCAGCCTTGATGCCCGGGAAAACGAGTCCCATGTGGCGTATCAGGTTTCCGATTCAGGAACGGGGATACCGGAAGGGCACATGAAGCGGCTCTTCCGCATCGACGGCGGACTGTCGACTCCTGGTACGGCAAAAGAAAAAGGAACGGGGCTCGGCCTCATCCTCTGCAAAGAATTTGTAGAAAAAAATAAAGGGACCATCCGGGCGGAGAGCACCCCGGACGAGGGATCGGCTTTCATCTTCACCCTGCCCAAACCGGTTTGAAGCCCTGCACCTCTCCGTGGATTTCGAAGCCCGCGGTTGTTCCCGTTCCTTCATAGATCGGCGTCGCTGCTCCGTTTTCCTTTAACACCACAGCCGCCTCCGACCGAAGGCTCTCACGCACATTTCCTACCATTCTGCCTGAAACCGGCGC
>CAYWIK010000116.1:0-5070 GCA_964458315.1 uncultured Spirochaetales bacterium
TGATGTCCGGGGTGTAGCCTCCTTCCAGTTTATCGAGGCATTGTTCACCGGAGGTCACCGCTTCGGGGGCATACCCGTTGGCGGCAAGCAGTTTGGTCATGGTCATATTGAGGATCATTTCGTCGTCGACGATGAGGACCTTTTGATTCATTTAGAGAAATTATACAACAAGTTGACCGGACCGAATACCCCATATACCGGAAGGAGGAGGGCGATAAAACCCCAGTTGTCCTGAAAAAACCAGGGTGTGATTTTAAGCACAATCTGAATAAGTACGGCCGCAGTCAAGAGGCTGTAGACAAAGCCCTGAACAAGAATCCCGATACCGCGTTTCGAACTCGGACGCAGGCAGAAGGGAAACACTAAAAGGAGAAGAGGGTTGATAAATAACAGGTTCTCGTTCGAATATGCGATCGCATGGTCGGTAAAAAAAGCCATAAAAAAAAGTACCGAACCGAGCAGTCCGAAGGAGAGGCTCATGAGCCCCGAAAACACGGCATAGCCTGCGGTAAGGCTCTTCTTCCGCTTCCTACGGAACCGGAGGAGAAAGAACCCGAGGCCGCCTAACACAATGCCGAGCACAATGAGATACCCGATCGGATCCGGGGGGTGCATAAGGACGGGTTTACGGTGGAGTGCGGTGGAATAGACCGTCGTCTCCCCTACCAGAGGAACGGTTTCCCCCTTTTCGTTTACGTAGGTGAAATCGGATACATGCTCTTCTAGGCGCAGAGGAAGAAACATCTCGTCGTATTCGCTGATCGGCAGATCGACCTCCCGTCCCAGAATAAACATGAGTATCCGGTCCATCAAGGGATGGAAATAGGTATACCGGCGGGTGAGCTCCCGCAGGGTGTAGGCGCTCCTTTCTGCAAAGGCCTCCTCAAACTGGCCGTCTACCGCGTCGTCGATGATGTCCCGTACCCGGGTTGCACAGTTGTCCCGGTAGTGGTGGTATAAATAGGTGCGGTTTTCCGGGAGCAGGTCCTCCTCGAGTTTCACGGAGAGCTCGAGTTCCTTCTGCGGGGAGAGGTTTAAGCGCTGTATGCGGATGTCCCGCCTTTCCGATTCCCAGAAATTGAGGACCAGGCGGCTCGGGGCCCTGCCCACGGAAAACCAGAGCCGTCCGAATACAAAATTCCTTACAAAGTTTTCCGCCTCAAAGGTAAACTGACCGTAGTCGTAGAGTCTGCTCCAGCCGGTTTCTTCGTCTTCGACGATAAACGCCGTGTGCCCCCACCAGGAATAGATCTCATCCGCCGGACCGACGGTAACCAGCTTTATGGTGAGATTGTCCCCCCGGCCGGACGGTTCGAGCCGCATTGTTTCTTCCGCCGGGCTTATGCCCGGAAAGAAAAACAGGACGAGGAGAATGAGACCGGCTGAACGGGTAACCCTGCCGCTTATCACGCTGTGGAATCTAGCCTGTATAGGGTAAAAAGTCAATTCTTTTTGCGAAAACCGTTTGTATTCACCGTCTATCTGTTCTATCATAAAAAATGTACCAGGAGGATCGTAATGGCAAACAATCTTTATATAACCGCCACCGAGGCCCGAAGCGGCAAATCCGCCGTCTCTCTCGGGGTGATGGAAATGCTGATTCGGAAAATTCGGCGGGTCGGGTTCTTTCGGCCGATTATCGCAGGGGACCCTGATAAGGGAAAACCGGACGCGGACATCGAACTTATCACGAGCTACTTCAATCTCGACATACCTTACGAAAAGACCTACGGGTATACGGCGGAAGAGGCGAGCCGTCTTATTTCTCAAGGAAAGGAATCGGAGCTTCTCGAAGGGATTATCGGGAAATATGACTATCTCCAGGACAAATACGACTTTGTGCTGTGTGAAGGGACCGATTTCGCAAGTTCCACCGCCGCATTCGAATTCGACATAAACGGAGAATTGAGTAAAAATCTCGGTTCGCCCGTTCTGCTCGTGGCTAACGCATACCAAAAGAACGACGATGATACGGTCCGTTCTATAGAGCTCGCCTTAGATTCCCTGGATGAAAAGGGGTGCAAAATCGTCGGTATTATCGTCAACCGGCCGGAAGTGGAAAGGCTTGACCGGATTATGGATCTTATGAGCGACCGGGGACTTTCAAAAAAGCATCTCATCTACGCGATCCCCGATGAAGATTTTTTAGGGAAACCAACGGTACGGGAAATTGCCAATTTTACCGGAGCAGAGGTGTTGTACGGAGAGGAGCAGCTCAGCCGCCACGTGTATCACTTTACCGTTGCAGCCATGGAGCTCAGGAATTTCCTCACCAGGATCGACCACGGCTCCCTCATCATAACCCCGGGAGACCGGTCCGACGTAATCGTCGCCTGCTTAGCCCTCGCCTCGGCCAGAACAGCGAAGAACATCGCGGGACTGCTTTTAACCGGCGGGTTGAAGCCTGAAGAGCCGATCTGGAACCTTATTCGAGGATTTTCGATGATGGTACCGATTCTGTCGGTCCCTGAAAACACCTTTCCGGCGGCCACCATGGTCAATAGCCTTCATTCGAAAATATCGCCGCGGGACGAAGAAAAAATTTCCCGGGCCTTGGCTCTCTTCGACCAGTACGTGGAAATCGATGAATTGAGCGAGCAGGTCATCACAACCAAGACGACGTCGATAACCCCGAGGATGTTCGAGTATGAACTCTTGCAGCAGGCGAAGATGCACAAGCAGCATATCGTGTTGCCGGAAGGGGAGGAGGAGCGCGTTCTGCTTGCAAGCGACATTCTGCTCAAACGGGAGGTGGTGGACATTACCCTCCTCGGAAACGAGCAGCGGATACGGGAACGGATCGCCAAGATGGGGCTCGAAATGGACACGGTCAATATTATCGATCCCCTGCAGTCTGAGCTGCTCGAGGAGTATATAGACACCTATCATGAACTTCGGAAGTACAAGGGCATTACCCGGGAGAACGCCCGGGACACTATCTGTGATGTCACCTTCTTCGGCACCATGATGGTGTACAAGGGGATAGCCGACGGGATGGTTTCCGGCGCGGTCCACAGCACCGCGGAGACGATACGTCCCGCCCTGCAGATTATCAAGACGGAACCCGGGTTTTCTATCGTCTCGAGCATTTTTTTTATGTGTTTGGATAATGTGCTCGTGTACGGCGACTGCGCCGTCAATCCGAATCCCAACGCAAAAGAACTTGCGGAAATCGCTATCAGCTCCTCCCGGACGGCAAAAGCCTTCGGCGTAGATCCCCTTGTGGCAATGCTTTCCTATTCGTCGGGAAAATCCGGCAAAGGGGAGGATGTCGAAAAGGTCCGCGAAGCGACCGGGATTGCCAAGGAGATGGCGGAGGAGCATTTCCCCGGTTTAAAGATCGAGGGCCCGATGCAGTACGATACGGCGGTCGATCCGGACACGGCAAAGACTAAAATGCCCGGCAGTGAGGTGGCCGGAAAGGCAACGGTATTCATTTTTCCGGACCTCAACACAGGGAACAACACCTACAAGGCGGTCCAGCGGTCCGCGGGGGTCGTTGCTATCGGCCCTGTCCTGCAGGGGCTCAACAAGCCGGTAAACGATTTAAGCCGGGGCTGTACCGTTCCGGACATCGTCAACACCGTAGTCATCACGGCGATTCAGGCGCATCAGTGTAAGGTGCGTTACTAAAAGGAGGAAAATGTGGAATACAACATCCATCAGGACCAATTGTGGCGCGACACCGGAGGAACCATTGCTCTGTATGTAAATCTTTTAAGCGGAGTGACGACTAATCCCCGTTCCTATTTGCTTATTCCCGTTCAAATCCCCCTCAACAGTCAAAAGGTGCAATACAGGGAGCGTCTGGTTGAAGGACTGGACGAGCAGCTGCTGGGCAGCTGTACCTACCACACCTACCAAATCAGTAATTGGTACTCTTTTTCCTGGAGATATAAGCTTCGGATGAAGATGGATTCGGGCAATGACCGACTGGGGTTTTTATACGGCGACAATGTCCGTCGAAGGCTCCTGTTCGGGGACGTGCCGCAGGAGGGACTAACCATGATAGAAGAGGTGGTCATGAATGAGTTTTATAACCTGCCGATGGAAAATCTCGGTGCGGACGATTATATCGATACCTTTATCGGTTCTCTGATGGGCCCCCTCGCGTCAAAGACCATTACCATCGACCACCTCCACCGGTACACGGATAACCGTGCCCGGTTTGATCTCATTTTCGACGATATGCGGTATCATCTTATTGCAAGTCTCAGGAAGCTTAAGGAGGATGTCGTTTTGCCGGAACTGATGGTCTTTATCGAGGACTGAAGGCGGCAGCGCCGAGCTGATGTTTTAGGTTGAACCGGCCGGTTATATCGTTTATAGTTTCCATGGAGGAGGTTCCATGGACTTGTATGAAGCAATACGTACCCGTAAGAGTGTCCGGTCGTTTCTCGACCGGCCTGTAGAGGACGAAAAACTCGAGCGAATTTTGGAAGCGGCTCGGCTTGCCCCCTCCGCCAAGAACTATCAGGAATGGCGGTTTGTCGTGGTAAAGGACTTCGGGACGCGAAGGCGGCTTATCCCCGCCGCCGCGGGCCAGAGCTTTGTGGGCGAAGCGCCGGTGGTGATCGTCGGGTGTGCCGAAACCGACGAACACGTAATGCGCTGCGGTGAGAAGTGTTATCCAATCGACTTGGCGATCGCGATGGAACATATCGCCCTGGCCGCGGCGGCGGAGGGGCTCGGGACCTGCTGGATCGGAGCATTCTACCAGGACCAGGTAAAGGACATCCTGGACATTCCGCATGAAATAAAAGTAGTCGATCTAATGCCCCTCGGTTATCCCGCGGATCCCGGCGCGGAGGAAAAGCGCAGGATGACCTTCGATGAGATCGTCCGGTACGACCGCTGGTAAGGGCCGCGGAGGAAGGTTGAATTTCCCGCTTTTCGGGGATAGACTGAATATTGAAATGAATAAGGTACGCACCCGTGTCTCTGTGTTACTTGCCGCGTCTGTCTTGATCGCAGCCGTTCTGTTATCCTCCTGCGCGTCTATACGCTTCGCACAGAAGGAGGAGGACGTCCTGGCGGTGGTTTCCCTCATCAACGGGGGAGAGGCGGAAA
>CAYWIK010000117.1:0-5005 GCA_964458315.1 uncultured Spirochaetales bacterium
GAAGTCGCAGAATCGTCTACGATAAGTACTTCCCTAATATCCATGTTTATCCCCCACTCACTCATATATTCCATTTTTCCCTGGAGTTCGAAATAAGAACTTCTCCAGTAGAGACTATTATAGACACCGTCCGGCTTATATTACCTCCGATGTCTTCCTTTATAACACCTAAGCCGTTTTTCCACAAATATCTTTTTACGGCAATAGCGTTCCTTCGGCCGATATCAAAAGTATTGCTCTCGTCCATGATATTTGATCCGCCTGCCAGTTTGATCCAGCTCGTATTCCTTGTGGCGCCCTTCTGTTTCATTTCTTTGATAAAAATCGGAAGTCCGGTGTCCGCGAAAAAGCCCGGCCGGGTTTCCGCTTTCTTCGGATTTACCTTCGAATCCGGAAGGGCAATATGGATCATTCCGGCGACCTTTTTTGCATCGTCATACATGATGACCGCAACGCAGGAGCCTAAAGCGTACGTTTTTATTATGTCCGCCTGATTGTTCGATACAACATATTCTCCAATCCCTACATCAGTTTTAATCATTTCATTTCCTTGAGAAGATCTATTATTTTGTCGGTAATATCGAAAAGACTCACCAATTGATCGGCGCTGCCGTTTTTCCACGCTTCCGCCGGCATCCCGAAAATAACCGAACTCTTTTCGTCCTGTGCCAGCGTCCGGGCGCCTGCTTTTTTCATCTCTAAGAGGCCGTCGGCCCCGTCTCTTCCCATTCCGGTGAGTATAACGCCGACCGCATTCACGCCGACGTTTTTTGCAACCGAATTATAAAGGACCTCCACCGAGGGACAGTGTCCGTTGACCTTCTCACCGTTAAAGCATTCGACAAGATAATTTCCGCCGGACCGGATAACCTTCATATGATATCCTCCCGGTGCGATGAGCACCCTCCCGGTGACGATTCGGTCCCCGGATTTTGCCTCCTTTACTTCCACCCTGCAGATTTCATTGAGTTTTTCAGCAAACATCTCGGTAAATTTCGGGGGCATATGCTGGACGATCACCGTACCCGGCATATTAGCCGGAAATCGGGACACGATTTCCCGAATCGCCGTTGTACCCCCTGTGGAAGCCCCGACGGCTATGACCTTGTCCGTCGTACCGACCAGCACCTTTGCCGAAGCCGGTTCCCGCCTCGCGGGCTGTGCCGTTTTTGCGCCCCGCCATTTGCTGACGTCTACCCGGGCTGCGGTTTTCACCTTTTCCCTGAGGTCCCCGATCATCTCCTGCAGACCGCCGCCGAAGCTGGTAGAAGGTTTGAGAACGAAATCTACAGCCCCGTTCTCCAATGCTTCGAGGGTGGTCTTTGCTCCGGGGCCGGTCATGGCGGAAACCATGACCACCGGTATGGGGTGTTGGGGCATGAGACGTTTCAGGAACTCCACCCCGTCCATACGGGGCATCTCCACGTCGAGGGTCAAAACATCGGGCTTTTTTAGGACGATTTTATCCCGGGCGATATACACATCCGGTGCGGTGCCTACCACCTCAATGTCCGGATCGGCGTTTAAACCCTTCGAAAGGATTTCCCTTACAAGCGCCGAATCATCGATTACCAGTACTTTTATGTTGCCAAACTTGCCCATAACTTCGGGTCCTTTCCTATATTTTTCTGTACAATGCCGGCTGCACGTAGCGGAACAAACCGCTTCCCCTTCCTAAGGATTCGGAATGCCCGATAAACAGTAAACCGTCGTCATCCATGTATCGGTGAAATTTCGCCACCAAGTCGAGTTTTGTTTCATTGTCAAAATAAATCATCACATTTCTACAAAATATTATATGAAACTTTCCTTTAAATGGAAATGATTCACCCATGAAATTGAGCCGTTTGAAGAGAATCAGCTTTTTCAATTCATCAGCCACCCTGTATTTTTCATTTCCTATCGATTTTATATACTTTTTAGCATACTCGGGCGGGACCGTTTTCACCCGCTCGGCCACATAAACACCTTCAGCCGCTTGATTAAGGGCGCTTAGGGAAATGTCTGTCGCCAGGATGATTGGTTTGCCTTTGTATAGTTGAGGTCCGAAAAACTCTCGAACTACCATGGCAAGGGTATATGCTTCCTCCCCGGCAGCGCATCCCGCACACCAAATACGCAAATCTTCACTCTTTGCATCTCCCATTCTCTGTACGATTTCAGGAAGGGCGCTTTCCTTTAGAAAATTGAAATGATCGTTTTCCCGAAAAAAATAGCTGTGGTTTGTCGAGATCTTATCAATCAAAGAAAGAAGCTGTCCCCCTGTCCTGTCTTCCACGACCGCAGTGTAATATTGATCAAAACTGGTGTAGCCTAGGCCTTTTATTAGTTTATTCAGCCTCCCCCGGACCAGGGCTTTCTTTTTTTCCGTAAGATTAATGCCGAACTTGGAATATACCAAACCGGATATTTTCTGGAATTCGTCATCATTAATCTGAATGATCCCTTCCATATGGAAATCATCCGAATAGAACGGACCGGGATGGGTACTCATGCTTACACCTTCTGTTTAATTGCTTCGATTTCTTCTTTAAAGAGAATCTTTTTTACATCAAGGAGTATTTTGACGTCCTCGCCTATTTTCCCGAGCCCTGATATGTACTGCTCCTTCCCGGATGCGGATTTAAAACTAGGTGCGGGTTCGATGTCCTTCGGATAGATATCGTGTACTTCCGCAACTGTGTCGACAATAAAGCCGATAGAACTTCCGTCGATATTTACGATAATGATGCAAGTTCTGTCGTCATATTCCCGGGCTTCCATTCCGAACCGTAAACGAAGGTCCATTACCGGGATTACCTTTCCCCGAAGATTGATCACCCCGCGGATATACCCGGGCATGTCGGGAACTTCGGTAATTTTCTGCATCTCCTCGATCCCGGTCACGCTGCCGATATTGATGCCGTAGACTTCGTCACCTAAGTTGAAGAGGAGGTATTTATTTTCTTGTGTATTCTCGTCGTCATCGTCGACCATCATTATTTCCTCTTCTTCCGACTGCTGCCCCCGTAAGGTCTTCTCTTCTTCACTCATCTTTCGCCTCCATTGGTTTTAATCAAATATTTCTTTTATAAGCGCACTTGAATCGAGAATCAAGCTGATCTCGCCGCCTCCCATGATGCTGCATCCTGAAACAGCTCGAATCTGTCCCATGAACTCGGGAAGCGGTTTGATTACAACCTGCCGGTTTCCAATAATCTCATCTACGAGTACGGCAACTTTTTTACCCGCCGCCTGCATTATGATAAACAAACCCTCTTCCAAGTTTTGTACATCACCTTTAATAGTATAGAATTTGTAAAGTTCGACAACAGGTAAGATTTCATTTCGCAGATTGAGCACCTTTTCCCCGTTCCGTGTCTCGGTAATTTGATATGCCTCGATTTTCTGAAATTCCACCACGTCATCGATCGGCAGGCAGTACTTCATTCCACCGATACGAAAGGCAATGCTGTCGATAATCGCCAGGGTGAGGGGAATTTTCAGGATAATCGATGTTCCGCGCCCTTCTTCACTATCAACGCCGATTTTTCCGCGCAGTTTCTCGATATTCCGCTTTACGACGTCCATTCCTACGCCCCGGCCCGATATTTCGGAGACCTTATCGGCTGTGGAAAAACCTGGTTCGAAAATCAATTTCCCCACCGCTTCGATGTCCATGTCGTTTCCGTCACCCTCGATCAAGTTGTTTTCCCGGGCCTTCTCGAGGATCTTTTCCCGTTTGAGTCCTCCTCCGTCGTCCTGAACGGTAATCCAAATTTCGTTTCCTTCATATTTTGCATTGAGCCAGATATTGCCGGTTGGGTCCTTACCCGCGGTTTTTCGCGTTTCCGCGTCCTCAACGCCGTGATCGATGGCATTCCTGATGATATGCACGAGAGGGTCCGAAATCTCCTCGATGACATTCCGGTCCATCTCCGTATCCTGGCCGCTTATATGGAGATTGATCGACTTCTCGAATTTTCGCGCCAAATCGCGTACTAAACGCCGCATTTTATTAAAGAGTCCTTCGAGAGGGATCATACGGATGGACATGGTTATTTCCTGCATCTCCCGGGTAATTTTCCCCATGGACGACGACGCCCGTTCGAAATTTTCCAGTTCCAGTCCCTCGAGTTCCTGATGGCCCGTTACCATCGCTTCGGCAGTAATCAACTCTCCCATGAGATCGAAGAGTTTATCCAGCCGAGTCATATCGACCCGGATGTCCTTTCGCCGTATTTTATACTTTTTTTCCTTTTCTTCCGCGTCGGCCCTGGCTTCCGCTTGTTCTGCCAGTACCTTCTCCACCACTTCTTTGTCCGCGGCGCCTTCGGAAACAAGGATTTCTCCGATCTTCTTCTGCTGTTCATCTAAGGCTTCGTCGATATCATCCGGTTTTGCCGCGCCCATTTCCACTAAGAGGTCGCCGAGGGGTTTATATTCTTCAGTCTCGGGCTCTTCCGGCGGGTCTGCTGTATCCTCAGCCGGATCGACGTCCCGCGGTCCCTCCTGAGGGCCTTCTGTATCCGCCGCCCCGGGTCCCGCATTTTCCGCGTCGTCGGCAGGACCTCCTCCCGCAATTTCGGCAAGTGCGTTTCGCAGACCGTCCACACTTGAAAGAAGATCGGTCACCAAATTATGGTCCGCCTTTCTTGCCCCCTTTCGGACTGCATCCATCTTGCTTTCGATATCCATGCACAAACTTTCAAGCCGGGAGAAACCGAAAAAACCGGCGTTTCCCTTTATCGTATGGATTGAACGAAACGATTCATCAATCAAATGGGATGCCTCGGGCGCTCCTTCCACTTCCAATAGTGTATTTTCCGTTATATCCAGCAGATCGTTTGTCTCCGATACAAAGCTTTCGATCATTTCCGGCGTAATCAATTCTTCAGGCATACTTTCATCACCAGCGCCCATAAGGTTTTATCTTCCTCCCTTCCAAGAGTTACTCAGTATAGTATACTATTAGTATTTTAACAAAATTGAGAAAAAAGTAAAGATTAATCTACTTTCTCTAAAA
>CAYWIK010000118.1:0-4935 GCA_964458315.1 uncultured Spirochaetales bacterium
AATTCAAGAATGCTGTATATGAACTTGGATATCCGGCGCACGATGTCTGTTTCAAACCAGCGCAAAGTAAAGGAGCGCGGGGGTTTCGTGTCCTTTCGAGCAGAGAAGATAAATATAATACGATGCTTTTTGATAAAACCGAAAACACAAAGTTTACGCTTGAAGAATGTCTTGATATTTTCAGTAAAAAGGGAACAATTCCTGAACTTCTCGTCACGGAATTCCTTGACGCTGAAGAAATAACATACGATGCGTTTTGTGACAACGGGGAGGTCAGAATAGGGTTTTTAAAAACCAGGGAGCGTGTACGGTCCGGGTTGGCCATGTATTTTCGAATTATCGAGGACCAGAACTTGGTCAGTTATGCCCATGAAATTATCAAGCACCTCAATTTCAGCTACTTTATTAATGTTCAGTTTCGTGGCGGAAAACTCATGGAAATAAATCCTAGGATTTCGACAATGCTCCACCAACCGGATTTTAATATGCCGTATTTGTCTCTAAAATACTATTTAGGTGAGATTTCCAAAGAGGAGCTTAAAAAATATAGCATATCGCCGAATAGAAGAACGGTCCGTTACTATACGCAAGTTAATTATGATTTTCGAGACGGATGCTATGAAAATGTTATGAGAGAATTAATTTGGAATGGAGAGTACAGTTAATAAGTGTATCTCGACCACTATGAACTATTTAAAACATTAGCCTCGACTAGAAATATTACAAAGGCGGCGGAGCTGTGCAATATCAGTCAGCCGGCGGCAAGTATAAAAATAAAAAAAATGGAGGACCATTATGGCACCAGATTTTTTACCAGGGAAAACAAGGAGTTTATACTAACAAAAGAGGGTAAGCTTTTTTTGGAATTGTCTGAAAAGATGTTGAGTGCGGATTATAATTTTAGGCTTGTTCTCAATTGCGTCAAGGAAAATCAAAATGAAGTCTTAAAATTCGGAGCAACAACAGGGCCTGCCAACTATATTTTACCAGAACTTATTTCGAAATTTCATTCGGAATATAAAAACATTTATATAAAAATGGAGGTAAACGAGCGTGATGTGATTCTCGAAGAAGTCAAGAATAACCATTTGGCCTTCGGATTTGTCGGTTCAAAGGGCAGAAAGGACCTTGTTTATGATGAAATCATGCATGATCGAATCATATTATGCAGTAACGGCGATAAAAAATGGCTAAAACTTATACATTCCAGAGACTTATACGAACTCGACATGTTTTTCGAACAGGAATCGTCGAGTTCGAGAAAATTTTTGACTTTATGGCTGGAAGAAAACGGCATTGATGTTATAAAGATGCGGAGTGTGGGTGAAGTAGGTTTACCGGATGCGCTTAAGAGAATTATTCAGCATGGTGAAGGCGTGGCATTCCTACCCGAAACACTTATAAATGATGAATTAACTTCGGGAACACTGGAGGAAATTAAAATTAAAGATTTTCCTCCTATTGTACGTTCTTTATATATCGCAAAGCATCCGGATTACAACTTGAATAAATGGGCTCAATTATTTATAACTAGTTATTTAAAAAAGATATGAAAAATCGATTTTCTATTTATTTTAAATTTTGGACACTGCCTCCTGATATTCTGTATGGTTACAGAAAGACACTTTAGGAGGTTTCTTATGAAAAAATTTGTACTTTTAATCGCAATTTTGGCCCTGGTTACAGGATTTGCGTTTGGCGGAGGATCCCAGGAAAAATCTAACAAAGTAGTCATTGCACAGCAGTTTGGACTTGGTTACGCTCCTCTTATGGTTATTCAGGAAAAGAACCTCATTCAAAAATACTATCCCGAGGCGGAAGTAGAATGGGTACAGCTCGGTTCGGGCGGAGCGATCCGTGAGGCAATGGCGGCAGGCAACGTAGACATTGGAAGTATGGGGGTGCCTCCCTTCCTTATTGCCTGGGCAAAAAACCTTCCCTGGAAAGTCATAAGCGGGCTGTGCTCCATGCCCTTGGGAATGCAGACTTATCATGAAGATATGAAAACATTAAAAGACGTGAAATCCAATATGAAAATTGCTCTCCCCTCTCCGGGAAGTATCCAGCATATTCTTCTTTCTATGGCAGCGGAGAAACAACTGGGGGACGCACGGGCACTCGACGACCGGATCATAGCGATGCCCCACCCCGACGGCGCAAACGCTCTTATTAATCAGGTAGAAATAGATGCTCATTTTACCTCTCCCCCTTACATTTTTCTGGAACTTCAGGCGGAAGGAATCCATCAGGTGGTTGACGCGGAAAAAGACAGTTTCGGCGAACCGTTTACATTCCTCGTTTCCGTCAGTACGAAAAAGTTTAAGGATTCAAACCCGGAACTATTCAGTGCGGTTTTC
This sequence comes from uncultured Spirochaetales bacterium, assembly GCA_964458315.1. Taxonomy (GTDB): domain Bacteria; phylum Spirochaetota; class Spirochaetia; order SPDA01; family CAZSGZ01; genus CAYWIK01. The sequence continues at coordinate 2,358 of CAYWIK010000118.1, forward strand.
GAAGCTCTGCAGGAGGCAATTGATTGGCTTAACAATAATCCTGAAGAAGCATCAGTTATTCTCGGAGAAAAACTCGGTGTCGATGAAGAAGAGATATATAAGCAACTTACGTGGCCCGGTGTAAAGTTTGATCCGAATCCTAACGGCATGCTGAAGTTTCTCGATTTTATGGAACGGCAGGGATATGTTGATAAAAAGACAAATGATGCCGGAGAGCTTATTTGGGACGTTCTTGATGAGGATTTAGCAAGCTGAGATGAAACAAAATGTGCAATTAAGTGTGCCGTTAAAAGATCGAAAAAGTATTGCCGCCGTCACAAAGGTACTGTTTATTGTTTTAGTGCTTTTGATCTGGCAAATAATCACCGGAAAACGAGACGGGGATGAGTTTACGCTCATCCCCTCAATTTCGCAGATAGCCGTAGCGTTTTGGGACGGTATTGTTACCGGCGAGATAATTACGCATCTTCTTTATTCTTTGAAACTGATCGGCATCGGTATTCTTATCGGCGTTGTTCTTGCCTTCCTGTTGACAGCTCTGTATATGGTTGTACCGTTGTTCTCACACGTCCTGGATGCAATTCTCACGATTATGCACCCTTTACCCGGTATCGCGTTGCTTCCTATTGTTATGCTACTAGTAGGATTGGGAGCAAAAGCGATTATAATTATCATTGTTCATTCTATTTTATGGCCGATTATTGTAAATGCAGTTACCGGATTTAAGTCTGTTCCGAAAACACAGCTCGAACTGGGACGAAACCTTGGTATGGGAGAGTTTAAGCTTGTGTATTCAGTTATGATTCCGAATGCATTTCCCCATATTCTATCAGGGCTTAAAATTGCCTGGTCGAGGAGTTGGCGTGCTTTAGTTGCTGCTGAAATGGTATTCGGAGCTACCGGTGTTGCCGGCGGACTCGGATGGTTTATATATAAAAAACGATATTTGATGGAAGTTACGCCTGTTTTTGCCGGATTAGTCGTGATAATCATCGTCGGGATGATTGTAGACGAAGTTCTTTTTAGACAGATTGAAAAGAATACCGTTATTAAATGGGGCATGAGTAAATAATAAATGAATGAATATGTAGTATTAAAAGCGGTAGAAAAGAATTTTTCTCTGAACGGAGAGCGAATACGGGTTTTAGACAAAATAAGCTTTTCGCTGGAAGCGGGAGATTTTCTTACAGTTTTAGGCCCCTCCGGATGCGGTAAGTCGACTCTTATTCGTTGTATATGCGGTCTCGAGATAATCGACGGCGGCTCGGTCCGGATTGACGACGTAGAGGTCCGAGGAACAGGTCCTGACAGGATTATGGTATTTCAGGATTTCAATCAGCTTTTTCAGTGGAAGTCCGTGCTGGATAATGTCGTTTATCCGCTCCGTCTCACTTCGAAGCATAAAAATAAAAAAGAGTTGGTGGAGACGGCTGAGCATTATTTACGAATGGTACATTTGAATGACTTTTTTAACGCTTATCCGAACCAACTTTCAGGCGGAATGCGTCAACGAGTTGCTATTGCGCGTGCGCTCGCGATCCAGCCGAAAATTCTTTTAATGGATGAGCCTTTCGGAGCTTTAGACGCCCAAACCCGTTCGATTCTGCAGAAGGAACTGCAGGAGATCTGGCAAAAAACCAAGACCACTATTATATTTATTACCCATAATATTCAGGAATCGATAATCCTTGGAAATAAGATCTTGGTAATGTCGCGTATACCTGCGCAGATAAAGTTATTCGTTGATAACAATTTAGATATTCCAAGAATGCCGGAAACCCGCGAATTCATGGATTTGTGGAAGAACCTATACAGTAATTTAGATATCAAGCGGTTTTAATATAGGTACAGAAAAGATATGAATGAATATATAAGCTTAATGATAAATCGGTCTAGTGTACGCCATTTTGAACCAAACCGGCATATCCCGGACTCTGATATCGAGCTGATTGTTACAGCAGGGCAAAGGGCCGCCTCTTCATACAATCTTCAGACATATTCTTTTATTTCTATCACAGATAAGGAAATGAGGGAAAAAATCACTCTTCTTTCAGAAAATCAGCCTTTTATCAACGATGCAAGCTGTTTTCTCATTGTATGCCTGGATTTATACAAGATGCTTTTTGTAAATAAAAAATGCGGCTACGATTATTATCAGCAAAAATATTTCGAATCAACTCTCATGGCTGCAGTTGATACCTCACTTGCGGGACAGGCTACCGCTTCCGCTGCCGAGTCTTTGGGATACGGTGTGTGCTATATTGGCGGAGTACGAAGCGACAGCGAAAAAATAGTAGAGCTGCTGGGGCTTCCTGAGAAGGTCTTCCCACTCTTTGGGCTCTGTATTGGGTATCCGTTAAAAAAAAATCCGCCGAAGCCGCGTCTTCCAATAACGGGTGTACTGCATAAGAATAAATACAGTATTGAATCAGTAGAAAGGGCGATCAAGGAATATGATGAAGTTATGGCACGATCAGGTATTTACGAAAACAGGCAGTTCCCTTTGGATGAAGTACACAGGAATACTGATATCGATAATTTTGAAAATCAACAATACGGCTGGATAGAACATTCTGCT
>CAYWIK010000119.1:0-4919 GCA_964458315.1 uncultured Spirochaetales bacterium
AGCCCGGCCCTGCATCAGCCGTGACCGGTTTCGGCCGGCCTTACGCCGGCCGGCTATTCCAGCGGGCGACACTCCCCGGCGAGCCCTTTTAGGCTAATCCAGCGCTTTGTGCAGGGCGTCGACCATGTCGGTCTGTTCCCAGGTAAACTCGGGCCGTCCGAAATGGCCGTATGTCGCCGTTTTCTGATAGATCGGTTTTTTCAGGTCGAGCTTATCGATAATCGCCTTCGGCGTAAGGTCGAAGACGTTTTCAACCGCATCCTCGATTTTTTCCTCCGGCACCTTTGTCGAACCGAAGGTATCGACGGTAACGCTGACCGGAAAGGGAACACCGATAGCGTAGGCGAGTTCCACTTCGCACCGCTCGCAGAAGTCGGCGGCAACGATGTTTTTGGCTACATAGCGGGCCATATACGCGGCCGACCGGTCCACCTTGCTCGGGTCTTTGCCCGAAAAAGCGCCGCCGCCGTGCCGTCCCATGCCGCCGTAGGTGTCGACGATGATCTTCCGCCCGGTAAGACCGGAATCGCCGTGGGGTCCGCCGATGACAAAACGTCCGGTGGGGTTAATAAAATATTTTGTGTCCTCTCGGAGAAGCTCCGTCGGTTCTAAGACCGGTTTGATGATCCTCTCGATAATCAGCTTTTTCAGGTCCTGGTAAGCAATGTCCTCATCGTGCTGGTGGCTTACCACCACGGAGTCGATCCGGACCGGTTTGTTTCCTTCATACTCGATGGTTACCTGGCTCTTGGAGTCCGGTCTGAGCCATGTAAGGCCGCCGCTTTTCCGCAGTTCCGCCGCGTACAGGAGAATTTGATGGGCGTAGTAAATCGGCGCGGGCATGAGCTGGGGTGTCTCTTTGCACGCAAAACCGAACATCATGCCCTGGTCCCCGGCGCCCTGCTGGCCTTCGTACAGACCGGTGCCGGAAACACCCTGGGAAATGTCGGCGCTCTGGGAGTGTATCGTGCTCATCACCGACATAGACTCGTAATCGAGTCCGTATTCGGGCCGATCGTAGCCGATTTTTTTCGCCACGCCCCGGGCGACTTCCTGGAAATCGACGTAGGTATCGGTCGTAATCTCGCCACCGATCAGGATCATGCCGGTGCTGGTAAAGGTTTCGCATGCCACGCGGGACTGAGGATCGTCCCGAAGACATGCGTCAAGAACCGCGTCGGATACTTGGTCGCATATTTTGTCCGGATGGCCTTCGCTTACCGATTCCGATGTAAAAAGATATTTTCTATTGTCCATTATATAACTCCTGCTGTTTTTAGTAGCGGTAATGTTCCGGTTTATACGGTCCTTCGACGGGGACCCCGATATAGTCAGCCTGTTCCCGGGTCAGTTTGGTCAGTTTGACGCCGATCTTTTCCAGATGGAGGGCCGCCACCTCTTCATCGAGTTTTTTAGAAAGCCGGTAGACATCTTTTTCGTAGGTATTTCGGTTGTCCCAAAGATCGATTTGTGCAAGGGTCTGGTTGGAAAAGCTGTTCGACATCACAAAACTGGGATGCCCGGTAGCGCAGCCGAGGTTTACCAGCCTTCCTTCCGCGAGGAGGAAAATCGATTGCCCTTCGGGAAACTCGTACTTGTCCACCTGGGGCTTGATGTTGATTTTCTTGACTCCGGGATATTTATTGAGCTTGTCCACCTGGATCTCGTTGTCGAAGTGGCCGATGTTGCAGACGATCGCCTGGTCTTTCATTTTCGACATGTGTTCGATCCGGATGACGTCCCGGTTCCCGGTGGTGGTGACATAAATATCGCCGATACCGAGGGTCTCTTCTATGGTTTTTACCTCATATCCCGCCATTGCCGCTTGAAGCGCGCAGATCGGGTCGATTTCGGTGACAATGATCCGTGCCCCGAAGCCTTCCAGACTTTGAGCGGAACCTTTTCCCACATCGCCGAATCCGCAGACTACCGCGACCTTTCCGGCCAGCATAACGTCGGTCGCACGCTTGATCCCGTCGACCAGTGATTCCCTGCATCCGTAGAGGTTGTCGAATTTACTCTTGGTTACGCTGTCGTTTACATTTATGGCGGGCACAAGAAGGGTTCCTTCCCGTTTCCGCTGGTAGAGCCGGTGCACCCCGGTGGTAGTCTCCTCCGATACGCCGTGCCATTCATCCGCAACCTCATGCCAGTGCTTCGGGTCTTCCTTTTTGATTTTCTTTAAAAGCGCCTTTACCACCTGCTCTTCGGTCACCTCAGTGGCTTCGTCCACCCAGGGGCCGCCGTCTTCGTACTCGTATCCCTTGTGTATGAGCAGGGTGGCGTCGCCGCCGTCGTCGACCACGAGATTCGGGCCCTTTCCGCCTGGAAAGGTGAGGGCCTGATAGGTACAGTCCCAATACTCTTCCAATGTCTCACCTTTCCACGCGAACACGGGGACGCCTTTTGGGTTTTCAGCCGTTCCGCCGTTCTCGGGCCTGCCGACGACGGCGGCCGCAGCGGCGTGGTCCTGGGTCGAGAAGATGTTGCAGCTCGCCCAGCGGACGTCCGCGCCCAATTCCGTCAGGGTCTCGATAAGTACCGCTGTCTGTATGGTCATATGAAGAGAGCCGGTAATCCGGGCGCCTTTTAACGGTTTTTCTTTCCCGTATTTCTCCCGAATCGCCATCAGGCCGGGCATTTCCTGCTCGGCGATGTCCATTTCTTTCCTTCCCCAATCGGCCAAGCCGATATCCTTGATCGTATAATCCATATATATTACTCCTTTTCGGTAGATGACCAATATACAAATTATCCGGCATGTTGACAACAGCTTCACGGTGTCATATGCTCTCTATATTAAAATTGAGTTAAAAACTATGCATTTTCGAGAAATGCGATATATTATAATGAGTTTACTATGAATGTTCCGATATACCTTCTCGTCGCCGCTGTTTTAGGCGCATTTGCAGCAAATGTCGTCGTTTTGCCGTTTCTCATCCGGCTCTCCCACAAAAAAGAGTGGTATGACGAAGTAAATCACCGAAAAATCCATAAGGGAAATATCCCTCGCTTAGGCGGTTTTGGAATATTCCTCTCTTTTCTTGTCGGAGCGGTGATATTTTTCCTCGTCCGGAACTTTTTCTACAAAGACCTTCCGATGCAGAACGTCCTCATGCTCTGGCCCCTTTTCGCAGGCATTGTTCTCATTCATACACTGGGACTGATAGACGACTTTGTAAACGTCAAACCGTGGATCAAAGTAGCGGTCCAGGTGGCTGCCGCGGGAATCGTGGTGGCCTTCGGTTCGCCGATTCGGCATATAAGCGTGCCGTCTTTAGGAATTTCCTTTCCCCTCGGTCCGGCGGGATACATCCTCACCCTGCTGTGGATCATCGGTATGTCCAATGCCATGAACCTTGTAGACGGACTGGACGGTCTTGCCGGCGGGATAACGGCGATCGCCGCTTTCTTTATCGGGCTGATTGCCCTTTTGCAGAGGAATTATATTGCAGCAGGTATCGGATTTATCCTGTTTGGAAGCGCGGTCGGGTTTCTGGTCTTCAACTTTCCCCCTGCAAAGATTTTTATGGGAGACAGCGGAAGCCTTTTCCTCGGATTTACCGTGGCCGTGCTGCCCTTTACAGGAAATCAAGTACCTTCGAAAACCACCGCCTTACTCGCGGTCACCATCACCTTGTGCGCTATCCCCATCTTGGACACCACCGCGGCAGTCCTGCGCCGGATGCGGGCGAAAAAGCCGTTCTACTCGCCGGACAAAGCCCATCTGCACCACAAATTCCTCGATTTAGGGCTTTCTACCCGCGGAATCCTCGCGGCGGTCTACGGCATTTGCTTTGTTCTTGGAGGCATCTGCCTCCTTTCCGTCCTGTTCGATCATCTCGTTTTTATTTTCCTCATACCGGCGGCTTGGCTGGGAAGCATTTTCCTGTTCTTTGTAATGGACGTTGTTTACAGAAAACACCGGGAACAGACGGGCTAGGAAAGGATCCGCACGGTTTTGCGTTTATCCCAAAGTTATCCACAATATTTACACATTCATGGATTAAAAAAAGATCATTCCGGCGCTGACCGGATTCCACCGTTTTTTAACAAAAAATCAATACTTTTAACGACACATTAACAGTACATTGAATTTTTTTTGCTTCGAGCGGCTACACATCCGTGTAGCTTTCTAGTTATCCACAACTTAATAACAGGGGGTTTTAACCGGGCTTAATGTGGCTTTGAGCGGTATATAATCCGTACCTGTTTATAGAGGCCTTCTCCCTCGCTTTTTGTGTCGATATCTTTCATGTTGGTCAGGGCGGTATGGACCAGCCGGCGTTCGAAAGGATTCATCGGCTCTAAAAGTCGGGAACCTCTGTTTTTGCGTACTTGGTCTGCCGTTTTCTTTGCCATCCGCTTCAATGCTTCTTCCCGCCTCCTGCGGTAACCTTCCGCATCGATGATAATCCGAAAGTTGAGCCCCAGTTTACCGGTATAAACATTTGCAAGCAGCTGAAGGGCGTCCAGGTTCTTTCCGCCCTTTCCGATAAGAATCCCCGAATAAGCCGATTCAATTTTAAGGACGATCTTTGCCTCTTCGGTTTTTTCAGCAAAGATCCTTCCGGGATATCCCATCTTCTGAATCGTTGTTTCCACAAATCGGACCACATCAACCGCCTCCGGCGGAAACTCGCCGACTGTTCCCGGCTGCCGATCGGTTTCTTCCGGTACGGTTTCCTCCTTTTCGTAGGCCGGATACCCGTCTTCCAGGTCTTCGTCGGCAATATGGACCCGAATCTTTACCAGTCCTTTCTTAAAAATAAGTCCTTTTTTTGAAGTCTCAACAATCTCTACGTCAAACTCCTCCCGGTCAATCCCGAGATCATCGATTGCCTGATCGATCGCTTCTTGTTCAGTTTTTCCTTCGAATTCTTTAAACATCTATATTCTCCTAGGTAGGTCATTTATTC
>CAYWIK010000120.1:0-4847 GCA_964458315.1 uncultured Spirochaetales bacterium
GCGCCGTCGTCGTACGGATTGGTCCGTTCGAAGGGGGGCAGGAAGAATGCGTCGCACGCTGCTGCCAACAAAACCGTTAAAATGAGAAGTATGTACAAAAGGATACGCTTCATCGCTTCCTCCTCAGTGCTATTTCGCAAAGGTAAAACCAAACCGAATGCCGCCGTCGACAGCCGGGGCGGCCGTCACGCCGGTAAGTTCGAGCCTCGGTCCTGCATCGTCCGCGGCCGATACGTAACCGGAAAGCTGCTTTTGGGGCAGAAAAAACGCCGTAATGACCGCCGCCCCTCCGGCGGCCCACAAACCGTACGTCGTTATCGTAAGGGCGGTGTACGCCGTATTCGCCCTTTGGTAGTCAGTATACACCTCGTTCAAGTTCGATGTCGATTCCTGATATGCGGCGTACAAATCGTTAAGCTGCAGTGCTTGAATCTGGGCGGCGTGTTTTGTGAAAGCGCTCGCGGTAAAACTCAACACCGCGCCTAGAAACAACCCGCGGTGCGCAGATGTTGAAGCCATCGGCTTTTTTCTGCCCGGCATGACCGGGGCAAACATTCCGACCAGACCGCCGGAGCCGCGAACGATCATGCCGATAAGGGTCGCGGTTTGATAATTTTCCATATGCAGACTGTAGGCATTGTATAATTCCTCCACCCCGACGGAGGCATCTTCATACCGCATATAGTTGTAATCCGCCCGAACAAGATTATTGAGGGCGATTATATCGAAGACGGAACCGGCAGCGGCAGCAGCCATACCGACAACCGCGGTGATCTTTCCCGCAAGGGAAAAAGTGACCTGTTCCGGGGGGAACAATAACAGTGATGACGCGAAAGCGGCGCCGGTCCCCCATTGGGTGAGGGCAAGAGCGCTTAAACGGTTGTTCCAGTCTTCATTATACAAATTATAATCTCCGGAAGAGGAGGCCAAATATTCACGATATTCCCGTATTGACCGGTACCGGCTTGAAAGAAGGACAGGGCGTTCAACGACGGAGACGATTTCCATAAGCCCGATGCCGGTTGCAAAGAGGGCAAAAGCCGACGGTTCGGTTGTTCCGTAATTTTTTTCTTCTGCGGAAAGGATGGGGGCCGACCCGAGAATGAGGAGAAGAATCACCGTAATACTCTGTTTACCCATGTTCCCTCTAAATTTATACCCCGGTAAAGAAATCTGGTCAATAAAAAAACTATTTTTTCTTGACATACCTTAAAAAAGAACAGAAAATCAAAAATATGATGAAAAAAAGCATGCTTCTGCTCCTCATCGGCATACCGATTCTTATAATTGCGGCGTGCTCCACATTGCCTTTTCCGAATACTCCCACCGAAAGCCTGCTTGTCATAACAGGCAGCATAGACCGGGAGTATGCCGGAGGTGAAAATAAAGTTTCCAAGGTTATCTTGAAAGTCGAGCGTATCCAAGAGGAAGAGGAAATTGAAGAAGAAATACCGCCCGAGACTTTTCTTATCACATTGAAGCCGGGCGAACAATACGGGACCGCCGTTTTAGTGCCGGGAGAATACATCATAACCGGCATCGAAGTCCGCGCTTTCCGGTCGGAAAATAAAGAAGAGATTTGGGCGGATGATCATGCGGCCGATCATCCTTTTTTTATCGAAGAAAGGGTCGTTCGTTTGTACGAACGGAGCTTTGTTCTCGCTGCCGAGGATGAAGAGCAGGGGGGATATACCGTTGCTTTTGCGCCCCTGACCGAAGATGAGAAAGGACTTACAATATATAAGGCCTTAAACAGGGAACCTCGGTGGCCGGCCTGGGAGCGCTATCAGCTGGTGGGTTTCCCGGAAGAAGTTTTTGAGGAATAACTAAAAACAGTTAAAACTCCAAGCGGAAAGCAACACCGGGGTTGTTGTACCGGTCGAAGTAGGGGCCTGCCTGAAAGGAGAGGGGCGACGGCCGTTCGATGACCGCATCGTAGGTATTGTATCCGTTAGCAGCTGCCCAGCCGTTTTTCATATCGTATATGCCGGCAAATAAGCGGATGACCGTGGATGAAACAATATAAAATTCGCTCATAGTAAAATGCAGGCTTACCGCATCTCCCGCGTATCGATCAGCCAGGTCCCCCGAATCAAGCCCGCTGTACCGCTCTGTTCGGCTTTCCTCCCGGGCTGTGATGAACGCGGTAATTGAGAATAAATCCGCGATGAGCCCGCAGATAAAGGTGCCCCAGCTCAGTTGACCGCCGTACACATGGGAAAAAATCGGCGGAATAGCATTGAAACCGGCAGCAATGCCGATACCGACGGCAGGGGAAACGTCCGGAGCAAAGGAGAGGGCTAAGAGCGCAGCGCCTCCAATGACCGGCGGAAGAACACCGGTAACCGCCCCGATCAGATACGCGTTTTCGAGACTCCGGTACCTTGATTCGTCGAGGACATACTCTCTATCCATCTCAAAAGCCTGCAGCTGTTCGATGGTGCGTTTCTTCTCCACCCTGGCATCAACATATCCGGTAATCCTGGATGCAAGCATATAGGAACCTATCCCCATTGCAGCGTACCCTGCCGCGAGGCTTGCTCTGGAAAGGGCAAAATTTGCCACTGCCTTTCTCCGGTAACTCATGACCGTGTCCACCCCGGCCGCGCTGTCATACTGCTCTTGGTTATTCATTGCATTCCGGTAAAAGACCCCGTCTAATACGCTGAACCCGAAAGAAGAAGCCATGAGTGTAAGGGGCGCTGCGAAATCGAAAACTCCTTTTATCACCCGCCTGTCGACACTGGCCCTCCGGACCCGTTCGACCGCTTCTTCCGAGCTTTCCTGCCTGCGGGAAAACTTTACCCCGTATTGGGCCACTTCAGGAAGGAGAAGGGGAGGGGCCGCTAAGGTCAAGATTTGAACGCGGTTATTGAGGGTGTCTGCGACATAAATCGTTCCTTCGTCGTCGAGGCCGAGACCGCCGGGAGAAGCAAATTCGCCCTCTTTGACACCGTACGAACCGAAAGAGGTGACCAGTGTGCCCTCCGGGCTGTATTTAAAAATTGCATGCTCGTCCGGCATGGTAAGATAGAAATACCCGAGTGAATCTACGGCGATATCGGAATCCGGCGCCGCGCCTGTGAAAACGATTTCGCCTCTAAACTCTCCGAGAGATGAAAACTTAAGAAGCCTCTGCCCGGGGGCGCTGAACAAATTCAAGGTATTTGTGTTATCGAAAAATGCTTTACTCACTTCAAAAAACGGATATTCATTTAAGGCAATTTTAAGGGTCTGTTCGATTACATCGTCCCGTTCAATATAAATCTCGTTTCCAATACCGAACTCAAAAACGATTGCCCTGGTCATGCCGATCAGATACACTACATCTTCTCCGGAAAGGGCGAGATGAAAAGTTTCCCCCGGTTCCGGTTCAAATCCAATAATCGGCAGAAGGACCGGTTCGGCTAAGGCCGGGGAATAACGCCTGACTTCTTTCGTGCCTTGGAGGTAGAGGAAACAATTTCCTTCTTGGTCGAGGGCGGTTGAGGCTGATTCCGCGTTTTGTGACCCTTCTGCAACGTTTCTAATGGCGCGAATTTGGTGGTCTTCGTTAAAGGAAGAAATCCGCAAAGTGTCCTGACCATCTAGAAGGTAAAAACGGCCTTCAGGTGTAACATTTAGGGTGTAAGGCTCGATTATCTCGCCTCGATCGGAAAAATCGGCAAAGGAAAACTCAAAGGTATTGTTTACCAGTTGAGAAACCTTCGAATATACATCGTAGGCGGATTCGAAATCAGGGTCCTCGGCATAATACTTTTGGTCCGCTTCTTCCATCAGATCTTCTAAGACCGCAGCCGCCTTTTCACCGACTTCCGCGAGCATCTTTTCCTTTTCAGCCTGGAGATCAGGATCATAATCAACGTCTTTGGCGATTTCCTGAAACTCGGCAATCTTTTTTAAGAATGCATCCAGGTTTTCCGGGTCTTCCGAGGCTGCGAGGACCTCTTTCTTTTTTTGTTCTAAAAAAGCGATTTCCTCCGAAGTGGCTTCGGGAATGGAAAACCGTACCGTAGTCGTCTGGAACTCATTTACGTATATTTTTTGCGAGAAGATGACGGTGTCCCCTAAAATCCGGTCTTGATGAATTTCAATAATGTAGGCCCCGTTTAAGACCTTACTGAAGTTCTTTTTCGGGTTACGAATTTTTTTATCGTTTAAATATACCGCATAGGCGCCCTTGCCCTTTTCTTTTATGAGATCGATCGTGCCAAATCCGATATTTACATCGGTAATCTGACCTAAGAGGTCGAGGGTCATGGTGTCCGCCGTGTCGAAAACATCGAGGAGGCTTTCGGCTACCGCCGTCTGCTGCACGATGATATCTTCATCTTCGTGATCGTAAATACGGAACTCGAAAATAAGATGACCTGCCTCGTTCCTCTGCAAATCCCCGTACAGCACCTGATCGTACCCGAAAGATTCGGCAAGGTTGGACACTTCTTTCATGTTGTCGATGTCGATCTCGAGCATTTGCGGATTTTCTTTTGTTTCAATTAAAAGGTAGTCCGGCAGATACCGGATTACCGAAGTGACCGTGTCCGTCATGGTTTCGCAGAGGGTCGTGTATTCAGGCATTTCGGAACGGTTTTTCATGGGGATGACGGCGATCTTAAGCCTGTTTTGGGCCCAAGCCGCCGCCGGCAAAAAGAAAAGTGAGAGCAGAAAACAGACGAACAAAAAAATAAAGATTTTGTTGATTTTTTCTGCCATAAGGTTATCATAAGAGAATATAGGGATTTTGTAAATCACAGTTTTAATAGAAATGAAAAAAGAAATGAAAAAGGCTGCATTTTTCTGTATTATTGTTTTTTCGGCCCTGATCTCTGCGGGGTGCTGGTTTTTCT
>CAYWIK010000121.1:0-4843 GCA_964458315.1 uncultured Spirochaetales bacterium
ATTCATCGTGTAACCTCCTTTATTTATAAAATTGAAAAAGTCACCGTAACACCGGCAACGGCGATTGAGACCATCGTCATGAGTTTAATGAGGATGTTCAACGACGGTCCGGAAGTGTCTTTGAACGGGTCGCCCACCGTATCGCCGATGACCGCGGCTTTGTGCGCGGGCGAGCCTTTTCCTCCGTAGTTTCCTTCTTCTATATATTTTTTTGCGTTGTCCCACGCCCCGCCGGAATTGGACATAAAGACGGCAAGGACGAAGCCGGCTACCAAAGCGCCTGCGAGGAGACCCATGATACCTGGAACGCCGAAGATAAAACCCACTACCACGGGGGCGAGGATAGCAATAAGGGCCGGCGCGAGCATGGCGCTTTGCGCGCCTTTTGTTGCTATTTCGACACAACGGTAATAGTCCGGTTCCTGTGTTCCTTCGAGTATTCCTCTGATCTCGCTGAACTGCCTTCGTACTTCTTCCACCATTTTGTATGCTGCCTTCCCAACCGCGTTCATGGTAAGGCCGCAGAAGAGAAAGGCGAGCATGGACCCGATAAACATTCCTGCTATGAGCCTCGGGTTCATGAGGTTGATGTTGTAGTATTCTATAAAATCGACGAGCCCGGCTTCGGCAGTTGCTACGGTACGGCCGTGTCCGAGCTCGAGGACCGTACGGCCGATCCGGATAATGCCGACTTTTATCGCCTCGATATAGGACGCAAGGAGCGCTAAAGCGGTGAGCGCTGCGGACCCGATTGCGAAGCCTTTGCCTGTGGCGGCGGTAGTGTTTCCCAGGGCGTCCAGGGCATCGGTCCGTTCCCGCACTTCTTTGCCGAGTTCCGACATCTCCGCGTTACCTCCGGCGTTGTCGGCGATCGGACCATAGGCGTCGGTGGCAAGGGTAATCCCTAAGGTGGAGAGCATTCCTACCGCCGCGATTCCGATGCCGTAGAGTCCCATGGAAATATTGGCCAAATCGAAGCCTGATGAAAAAAGGTACGAAAAAATCATTCCCGTAACGATAAAAAGGACCGGAAACGCCGATGAAACCATGCCGGTACCGATGCCTGATATGATCACCGTTGCAGGCCCTGTGAGGGCGCTGCCGGAGATTGCTTTCGTGGGGGCGTGGGAAGAAGAAGTAAAATATTCCGTAACTTTCCCGATTCCGATGCCTGTAAGGAGCCCGACGATGATAGACCCCCAAATACCGATAAAGTTAGGCAGCCGCAAGATCCACAGTATAATAAATGAGCACACCACAATAAGAGCGGCGCTTACGGTAATTCCCCTGTTGAGGGCTTTTAGCAGTATCCGCTGGTCCGTTTCTTCTTTGGTCCTGACCAAAAAAATTCCTATAATCGATAAAATCGAACCCGCTGCAGCGATAAGCATAGGGGCTATGACGCCCCGAAATTGCACCTCCGGTGCGGACATAAACGCCGCTGCTCCAAGGGCCGCGGTTGCAAGAATCGATCCGCAATAAGATTCATAGAGGTCCGCCCCCATGCCGGCAACGTCTCCTACGTTGTCCCCCACATTGTCCGCGATGGTGGCGGGGTTCCGGGGGTCGTCTTCGGGGATGTCGGCTTCAACTTTTCCCACCAGGTCCGCGCCGACATCGGCTGCTTTGGTAAAGATCCCCCCGCCGACCCGGGCGAAAAGTGCTTGGGTAGACTGGCCCATAACGAAGGTGAGCATGGTAGTGGTGATGATCAACAAGTTGCCCCCCTCTCCAAGTTCCACGGAATAGACCCTAGTCAGGATAAAAAACCAGACCGACATGTCGAGAAGGGCAAGGCCGACAACAACAAGCCCCATGACGGCGCCGCTTCGAAAGGCGATCCGCAGGCTGGAATTGAGGGATTCCCGGGCAGCGTGGGCAGTCCGGGCCGAGGCTTGAGTGGCGGTACGCATTCCGAAAAAGCCGGCAAGAGCGGAGAAAAAGCCGCCGGTTAAAAACGCTCCGGGTACCCATGGGTTCTGTACGCGCAACACGTAAGCGAGAACAGCGAACACGGCGGCGATACAGATAAATACGATCAAGACGATTTTGTACTGCTGTTTCAAGTACGCCATGGCTCCGCGGCGAACATAGAGGGCGATCTTTTTCATCTTTTCGGTACCTTCACTTTTTGTCTTCATTTGACGAAAGAGAAAAAACGCAACCCCGAGCGTGATCGCGGCCGAAGAGGGAACCATCCAGAAGAGATTACTGAGCATGAGATTAATACTCCTTTTTTTGAAATTGTAAAAGAGAATTATAACACGAGTCCGTCGGCGGTATTGTAAACTTTTTTTAATTATGGTGAAACTTTACGGTTCAGTTTTCCGGCGGGCGCGCGATTTCCCGAAGATAATCCGCCGTCAGCGGCCAGAGTTTTGTATAGCGCCGGAACAATTCTTTGTATGTTTTATGCTTTTTCAGATCAGGCTCGAAAGCCGTGTCGATGCGGACCATTTTTGAAACACCGTCTTCGTGACCCGCGAATGCTCCGGTACCGACACCGGCGAGTATGGCGGCGCCTAAGGACCCAGCTTCGGTGATTCCCGGCCGGGTGAACGGGACGCCGAAAACATCGGCCGCGATCTGTATCCACACGTCCGACTTGCTGCCGCCGCCGACGGGAATAAATGACGACACATCGATGTCGATTTCCGGCAGGTGCTGTACACTTTCGTAGAGGAGGTAATTGACTCCCTCTATAATACCACGCAGGATCTCACCTCGCGTCGTGTCCAGGTATAAACCGGCGATAACGCCGCAGGCATCATCGACAAAATCGGGAGGTCCGAGGGTTGAAAAGGCGGGAAACACCATCAATCTGCTCGGTTTATCCGGAACTTCTGCAAAAAGATCGGGATAGATGTCCCTTCCTTCGGCTTTGGCCTGCCGATGTTCCGCCGCCGCGTAGGTGTCCCGGAACCATTTTACCAATACCCCCGCGGGATGATAGATAAAAAGAGAAAACAATCCGGGCACCGAGTGGTGCTCCGTATTGAATCCGTATTTGATCATTGTTTCCGGATTGCGCCGGGTTTCGAATACCGGCACGATGCAGGTAAAAGTCCCCATCCCGTACATTGCCTGTCCTTCTTTAATAACACCGGCTCCTAAGGCGTTGGAAACCTGGTCGTGGGCGCCGGTGACGATTGCCGTGTCCGGAGAAAGCCCTAATTCCGATGCAATGGAAGGGGAGACCGTGCCGATCTGCTTTCCCGGCGGTTCCGTTTTCGGGAGTTTGCCCCCGTCGAGACCGGATTTTGAAAGCAGTTCATCAGACCAGTTAGCCGAATCGAGATCGAACAGCAGCGACCTGTTGGCCAGGGAGTGGTCGATCACCGGTTCCGCGCCGAGCATAAAGGTGACGAAACTGCCCCAGTTGAGGAACTTGTCGGCCTTTTCGTACAGATCCGGCTGATGGTCCCGTACCCACAGGAGTTTAGTCAGTCCGTAATTGTTCGCCAGGGTGTTGCCGTTTATGGTGTACAGCCACTCATCGTTTTGAAATTCAGTCATCGAGCGGACGTATTCGCCCCCCCGGGAATCGAAGTTCATGATGGAAGGACCTAAGATTTTGCGTTCCAAGGTTACCGGCACCATCGCCTCGCCCATGGAGCACACCGCAAGCGACTTCACCGGGTCATGGTGCGCGGCGGCAGCATCCCCTGCCGCTTCCCGGACGACCTCTTTCACCTTTTCCCACACATCGGTACTGTCCAGAACGGCCCAGCCCGGTTCCGGGGCGCTGATATCATACTCCCGGTACGCGGCGGTCAATTCCTTCCCGTCTTCGGAGAATGCGACGGCCTTGCATCCCGTTGTCCCGACATCGATTCCCAGTAAACTCATGCTTCCTCCTAGCCGAAGAGCCGGCTGCAGGTGCCGTTTATCTTATAGTATTCATTAATCATCCAGCACACACGGTCGTAGACTGCATCAGCAGCTTTTTCTACCGGTCCGCCGCCGTCGATAATTGCTTCATAAGCCTGCCGGATTTCAGTTCCCACATTCACTTTTGTGATGCCGTTTTTTGCAGCTTCTAAGATATATTTTTGCTGCACCCCGGACCCGCCGTGAAGCACCAGCGGTATTCCCGTTGCCTCATGCAGTTTTTTTAAGTGGTCAATTTTTAAGCGGGCTTCCGGTTTTTTCTGTCCCTTAAGCGAGTCGGAAACGGCGCCGTGGATGTTGCCGATGGCCACGCTTAAAAAGTCGCACTTCGATTCTGCCACGAACCGATCGGCCTCTTCCACCTTGGTAAATCCCCGGCCCGAGGAAAAAAGCTCTTCATAAGGCGGGGGAGGGCCTGCTTCGTGTCCGAGGACTGCGCCGAGTTCCGATTCAATGGGGACACCCTTGCTGTGTGCAAGTTCAGCCATTTCGCGGGTGATCCGTATGTTTTCTTCCAAATCGAGGCGGGAAGCATCGATCATTACCGATTCATATCCTTTCTCAATAGCATCTTCAATGATCGGCCGGTAATCGATCCTGTTCCCGTCTTCATCGATTACCGGTACATGGTCCAAATGAAGGCGGGTATGGTTCGCGTTTTCGTACTTTTTATATTCATCCGCCACCGCGGCGTAGCTTTCGGCGCCCATTTTTTCCCAGTCCACCCGGGAAACTTCCACTAAGGCGAATGATCCGCAGTCTTTAACCGCCCGGATAATCGGCCCGGTCATCGGCAGATGGGCGACGTTGAAGGCAGGGATTAAAATACCTAAACTGTTTGCTTTTTCTATAATCTGTTTTGTGTCGGACATGATTACTCCTGATTGTTATTTGCTGTTTCTGTCGGTTTTATAGTACGTGGTATCCCGCTTCGGGGCAATACCCGTTGATT
>CAYWIK010000122.1:0-3164 GCA_964458315.1 uncultured Spirochaetales bacterium
AACTGGTTTTTTGAACCGATTCCCAGGGAAGGGGGAAGCGGTTCCGGTTCGATTATCGATAAAAGAGGGTATATCCTTACCAACCGGCACGTCGTTGAAAACGCCTATGAAGTACTCATCACTCACTACAACGGCAAGCAGTTCAAAGGAGAAGTTGTCGGGACCGACCCGGAAAACGATCTTGCGGTGGTGCAATTCGATCCCGAAGAAATGGAATTAAATACCATCCCCATGGGATCGTCATCCAACCTCAAGGTGGGGCAGAAGGTCCTTGCCATCGGCAATCCTTTCGGCTACGATCGCACCCTGACGACCGGTATTGTTTCCGGTTTAGGAAGGCCGGTTCGGAACGACCGGGACATCGTCATCCGTGATATGATCCAGACCGACGCGTCGATCAACCCGGGGAACTCCGGCGGCCCGCTTATCAATTCCCGGGGCGAGATGATCGGCATCAATACGATGATATACAGCCCTACGGGGGGGTCGGTGGGGATCGGTTTCGCGGTAAGCGTAGATACGGCGAAACGGGTCGTTCCGGATCTCATCAAACACGGCTCCGTTCGGAGGGGATGGATCGATGTGGTGATGGTTCAGCTGTTTCCGGAACTGGTCAGGTACGCGGAACTGCCGATAGAGACCGGACTGCTTGTTTCCAGGGTAATCGAGGGCGGAAACGCGGATCGGGCAGGCATCGTCGCCGGCACAGAGCCGGTGCGCTACGGTCGTTCCACCATCTACTTAGGCGGTGACATTATAATCGAAGTGGACGGAATGGAAATTAAAACATGGACGGATCTCTACAACGCTCTCGAGGACAACAAGCCCGGCGAAGTTGTGGATGTTGTGGTCCTCCGGGGAAGGAAAGAAAAATCTTTCCAGGTCCGGCTGTCGGAACGTTCGGAACGGTATGAATTGGAATAACACCATATGAAACCATTTCGTGCGGTCTCAGGCTATGAACCGGCCGGGGACCAGGGAAAAGCGATCGAGCTCCTTTCCGACGGCATAGAACGGGGATACCGCGGCCAGACCCTTAAAGGGGTTACCGGCTCAGGAAAAACCTACACCATGGCAAAGGTCATCGAAAGGGTTCAGATGCCGACCCTGGTCATCTCCCATAACAAAACCCTCTCGGCGCAGCTTTACCGTGAATTTTCCGAGTTTTTTCCTGAAAATGCAGTCGAATATTTTGTCTCCTATTATGACTACTATCAGCCGGAAGCGTATGTCGTTTCTAAAGATCTTTATATAGAAAAAGACGCTTCGATCAACGACGAAATCGACCGGATGCGACTTTCCGCAACTTCGGCTTTGATGGACCGGTCCGATGTGATCGTGGTGGCGACGGTTTCCTGCATATACGGATTGGGCAGTCCGACGTCGTTTAAAAATATGCGGATCAATCTGCGGAAGGGGGAGGATTACGATATTCACCGTATCGCTCGGAATCTGGTCGGCCTGCAGTACGAACGGAACGACGCGGTGTTGGAACGGGGTTGTTTTCGCATTCAGGGGGACATCATCGAGATCTATCCCGCGTATCTGCAGGAAGCGTACAAGCTCGAGTTTACCTGGGACACCCTGGAACGTATCAGGAGAATTCATCCTCTTACCGGAAACACCCTGGAGGAAAGGGATGAGGTAATCGTCTATCCCGCGAAACATTTCGTCATGCCGGAAGACCAAATCCGCGGCGCCTTGCAGAAAATACGGGACGAACTCGAGGAGCGGCATGAACAGCTTCTTTCTCAGCAAAAGCTCGTGGAAGCGCAGCGGCTGCGGACCAGGACCGAATACGATATCGAGATGCTCGAAGAAATGGGATACTGTTCCGGTATCGAAAATTATTCCCGCCATTTGAGCGGGCGGAGCGCCGGGGAACGGCCGGCTGTACTCCTCGACTACTTCCCTGAACAATTCTTGACCATCATCGATGAATCCCATGTGACCCTTCCGCAGGTCCGGGGAATGTATGAAGGCGACCGTTCCCGTAAACAGTCCCTTGTTGATTACGGTTTCAGGCTGCCTTCCGCCCTCGATAACCGCCCTCTCGTCTACGACGAGTTTGAGAGCCTCCTCGATAAAATCATGTATGTGAGCGCTACGCCGAAACAAGAGGAACAGGAAAAATCCGCCCGGCTGGTGGAACAGCTTATCCGGCCTACCGGTTTGCTCGATCCGAAAATCGAAGTCCGGCAGACGGAAGGGCAAATCGAAAACTTGTACGGCGAAATCCGAAAACGGATCGAGCAAAACGAGCGGACCCTCATCACAACCCTGACAAAAAAAATGGCCGAAGACCTTACGGACTATCTTTCCAACTTAGGCTGCAAGGTGCGGTATCTCCATTCCGATATCGAGACCATCGAACGGGTAGAGATTCTTACGTCCCTGCGTCAAGGGACTTTCGATGTTTTGGTCGGCATTAACCTTTTGCGGGAAGGTTTGGACCTGCCGGAAGTTTCTCTTATCGCTATTTTAGACGCGGATAAAATCGGGTTTTTGCGGAGCGCCACCTCCCTCATTCAGACCATCGGGCGGGCAGCGAGAAACGTAAACGGGATGGTCATTATGTACGCGGACCGGGTATCGGATGCGATGGAAGAGGCGATCCGCGAGACCGAGAGAAGACGCCGGATTCAGCAGGAATACAACGAGAAGCACGGCATTACACCGAAAACGATAAAGAAGGCGGTGCAGGACATCCTTATACGCAAGAAAGAACTCAAGAGGAAATCGGAGATGGTTTCCATCGACGTGCTCAAAAACAGTTACAATGTCATTGTACCTGCGCAAAAACGTGAGCTTATTAAAAAACTCGAAGGACAGATGTTCGAACACGCAAAAAACCTTGAATTTGAGGAAGCCGCGGTCGTGCGGGATGAAATACGGAAACTGAAAGGAGAAAGCGAGGAATGAGTGATTTTTTTATTTCTCTGTTTGAGCGGATGGGCTTCAACGAAGAGAGGTCCGTGATTGTCTCTAAAGTCGTGATTCTGCTGGTTATTTTTATTATCAGTTTTTTGGCCAACTTGGTTGCCAAAAGGGTCATTATCCGGCTGATCCACGGATTGGTTAAAAAGACACGGGCGGCTTGGGACGATATTATGGTCAAAAGGGGAGTGCTCAACCGGTTGTCTCAGCTTGTCCCGGCACTTATT
>CAYWIK010000122.1:3264-4838 GCA_964458315.1 uncultured Spirochaetales bacterium
GACTGGATTGAAATGCCGAAATACGGAGCTAACGGCGATGTAATAGAAATTACGCTGCAGTCGGTTAAGGTGCGGAACTGGGACAAAACCATCACCACGATTCCGATTTACGCCCTGGTCAACGATTCTTTCAAAAATTGGCGGGGAATGCAGGAGTCCGGCGGGAGAAGAATCAAGCGTTCGGTCAATATCGACATGCGGAGCATATCCTTCTGCACGCAGGAGATGATCGAGCGGTTTAAAAAAATCGGCTATCTCAAAGAATATCTGGAGAAGAAGCTCGAAGAGATTGAAAAATACAACACCGAAATGCAAATCGGACCGAATGACATGATTAACGGCCGCAGGCTCACCAATATCGGGACCTTCAGGGCATACCTGATCAGCTATCTTCAGCGCCATCCGAAGATCCATAAAGACATGACCTTCCTCGTACGGCAGCTCCCGCCGGGGAAGGACGGCCTCCCGATCGAGATTTACGTTTTCAGCAGCGATCAGGCATGGGCCGATTACGAGGCCATCCAGGCGGATATATTCGATCACATCCTCGCCGTGCTGTCGGTTTTCGGACTGAGAGTCTATCAGGAGCCGACCGGCTGGGACCTGCAGCAGATAGCCGAGACCAATTTGATGGCCGCGAAGCGATAGTTATTTGGCCCGGTTTTTCATAAACGAAACGGCTTTGTCGAATTCATCCACAAATCGTTCGAGGTCTTCCTCAAAAACAATAATTGAATGGCGTTCAAAACCCATTTCTCCGTGTTTTTTGCTTTCTACGATGTTTAAAAAGAGATCGCCGTGGCGGTTCTCCTTTACATTAAAAAAGTAGGTGCGCTTTCCGGAAGGCACCTTAGAAGAAAAAACCTCACCCCTAATTCCCATACTCTGTTCCTCTACGTTTTAGCTTTAATTGACACAATGTACAAAAAAGTTGAGGTTTTATCAAGAGCAGTTCTTGTTGACTTCCATGCCCTTTTTTGTTATATATTTGATTGACACCAAAGCGCCAGTGGTATAATGGCTATTACCTCAGCCTTCCAAGCTGAAGATGTGGGTTCGATTCCCATCTGGCGCTCTTTTATTTCTTGCATTCAAAGAGGGAAGCGATCGGAGGCAGAGCAATATACCTCTCCCAAGTTTCTATTCTAAAATCCAACCGAATAGATTTACCATATTAGCGTGAGTCTTTTTTTCTCTAATGTAAGCGCTCCATCCAGTCAAAAAAGCTCTTTGATGATTAACTGTTGGTGCTTTGCTATCCGATAGAATTGAATATAGCATATGGAAGAATTATCCTTGAAAAGCGATTATAACGGTGGTATTCTCTACACAGAAAGGGAGAATCACGGAAAAATGGCTGAGCACGGAAACGTTACGGTTTTTGTTGCCTGTGACAAAGTAATTCAAGAAGCCAATACGAATAAAAAGTCTTTGATTGGTATGTTCAAGAACTTCAATTTTGCTCAATTGCCGGGGAGACTTCCGCAATGGTTTTTATATGCGCAAATATCAGATTTAGAAGAAGGAGAATATAACGTTACTTTAAATATTGACGGAACACAGCATGCGAGTTT
>CAYWIK010000123.1:0-4808 GCA_964458315.1 uncultured Spirochaetales bacterium
AAAGCCGGCTTTTCAATCGTACGCGGAGAGGTCCCAAGCCCCATAAATCCGCCTTCCGCCTGCAGGTTTCATCCGCGCTGCAGGGAAGTGAAAGAGATCTGCCGGAAAGAAGAACCAAAAATGGTAAACGTGCGGGGGTCGCACTATGTAGCGTGTCACCTGCATGGAAAATAAAAACAAATTTTAGAGGAGGTAGGAAATGAAAAAAGCATTGATGTTGTTTTTTTCAGTGTTGTTCCTGCTCGGAGCAGCCGTTACCGGCTTTACAGGCGGTAAACAGGAAGCGGAAACCGAGAAGGAAGTAAAGACGGTGGAACAAAAAGAGGAGGAGAAGGAAAAAATTTTTATCATCGCTCGTTCCACCGACGCGAAAACCCTCGATGCGGGCTACGGCTACGCGGAGGGAGAAATGGACCCGATATTTCACATCTATGACGGTCTGGTCCAATACAAGAACAGCAATTTGGAAGTCGAACCGGCACTTGCGACGTCCTGGGACGTTTCGGAAGACGGCCTGACATGGACCTTTAATCTCCGTAAGGGGGTAAAGTTCCACGACGGTACCGACTTCAACGCGGACGCGGTGGTGTTCAGCTTTATGCGGCTGGTCGATGAGGAGCATCCCTACTACGGCCTCGGGAGCTGGTCATACTTCGACTATCTTTTAGGAGATGCCTTGCAGGATGTCCGAGCGGTTGACGAACACACCGTCGAAATCGAGCTGAAACACAAGTTCGCGCCCTTCCTTACCTACATGGGCTACTATTCCGAATATATCGTAAGCCCGACCGCGGTCAAGAAATGGGGAGAGGATTTCTTCAAACATCCGGTCGGTACCGGGCCCTTTGTGTTCGAGGAATGGAAAAAAGAGGAGTACATTACCTTAAAGAAAAACGAAAACTACTGGGGGAAGGAGCCGAAGATCGATACCCTTATTTGGAAGGTGGTGCCGGACAACACTACCCGGCTCATGGAACTTGAGACGGGCCAGGTCCATGCCATTAAATCGATTGCTCCAAACCAGCTCGAAAAGGTGAAAAGTAATTCCGATATAAAACTGCATCAAATCGCAGGGGCCAACCTATTTTTCGCGGCCCTTAACACGACAAAACCGCCCTTCGACGATGTGCGGGTCCGGCAGGCGGTACAGTATGCGGTGAATATGGACCGTCTCGTTAAAAGCATCTACGAAGGCATGGGCGTTCGTGCGGTGTGCACACTGCCGCCTAATGTATTCTCCTTCGATGACAGCATGAAACCCTATCCATACGATCCTGACAAAGCAAAACAGCTTCTAAAGGAAGCGGGGTACGGCGACGGCCTGGAAATCAATATCCACACCTTTGTCGAGGCACGGCCCTACATTGCCCGGCCGGTGGACGCCGCTGAGATCATCAGGTCCGACCTCAGTAAGGTTGGAATCGAGGCATCGGTGCAAGCCAACGAATGGGGTACTCACAAGAGTATCTATAACGCCCTCGAGCACCATATGGGCTTCGCGGGATGGTTCGATATCCCCCATCCGAATAACTTCTGGAACACCCTCCTGATCAAAGGAGTAAAGGGCGGCTGGCATCCCGATAAAGTCATCGAGCTCGCGGAAAAAGCCCTGAGCACCTACGACCGCGCGGAGCAGGCAAAATACTGGCAGCAAGTCCAGCAGATAGCGCACGAAGAGTGTCCCATTCTTCCAATCGCTCACAACGCATACACCGCGGCGGTACAGAAAAACGTTGCGGGATTCGAACTCGACATTTTGGGCATTGCACGGATGCACACCGCCGAGATAAAATAATACGCGGTAAACAAGCGATGTTCCGGGGGCGGGGAAGCTTAACTCCGCCCCTCATTTTTTTTTAACGGTGACTAGATGAAAACAATTTTAATAGGCGGCACGCTTATAGACGGCACCGGCTCTCCGCCGGTTAAAAACAGTATGGTCGTATTCGAAGAAGGAAAGATTTCCGCCGCCGGACCGGCCGGCGGGTTCAGGATGCCAAAGGACGCGGAAGTCGTCGATACCGCGGGAAAAACCATCATTCCCGGCCTTATCGATTGTCATATCCACATGGACCTGCACGGATACGCGGACACCTTTGACGAGAATTTAATCGAAGAACGAGTGCGGGTCATCCGGACGGTCCGGGATATGGAACGGACCCTGCGGCAGGGCATTACCACGGTCCGGAATCTCGGCAGCGTAAACCACATCGACTGCGCGGTCAAGGAAGCGGCCTCCCGGGGGTTCTGCAGCGGCCCGGAAATTATTCCCTGCGGAAAAATCATCAGCATGACCACCCGGGGAAATGAATACTTCCGGGGCATGTACCGGGAAGCCGACGGCCCGGCAGAGGTCCGGAAAGCCGCCAGGGAACAGCTCCGGGAAGGAGCGGAAGTGCTCAAGGTGATGGCGACGGGGGCGGTCATGAACCCGGGAGAGGCGCCGGGCGCGGTCCAGTTTAACCGGGAGGAAATCACGGCGGTAGTCGAAGAGGCTGACAAGCTCGGGTACCGGGTCGCTGCCCACGCACACGGTAAAGGGGGGATAAAGAACGCCGTTCTCGCAGGGGCCCGGACCATCGAGCACGGCACCTTCATGGATGAAGAAATCATCGAACTGCTTATAAAATATAATGTCTTTCTTGTCCCCACCTACGTTGTCGGCTATTGTATGAAGCAGACAGGAAACTACAATCAGGTCCCGAAGTTTATGCGGGAAAAACAAGAAAATATTCGAAACGATTTCAGCTCGATGCTCTCCAAGGCAATCGGCGCCGGCGTGAAGATCGCCTTCGGCACCGACGCGGGCACTCCCTTTAACTACCACGGCAACAACGCCCTGCAGCTTAAACTCTACGTTGACGACGGTTTCTTCACCCCGGCGGAAGCAATCAAAGCCGGCACCCTCACCGCGGCCGAAGCTATCGGACGTGAAGAGCGTCTCGGTTCGATCGAGCCGGGAAAACAGGCCGACATCGTCATTGTAAACGGGGACCTCACAAAAAGCCTCGATCCGCTCCTAGAAAAAGTGGAAAGGGTCTACAAGGAAGGAAAGCCGGTGCACAAGGCGGCCCCTGTCACCCCGCGGTGATGGGGTAGACCCCCGGCGGCGCTCGGTTATATGAGAACACCGACAGATCGGCGGGACACTGTCCCGGCGCGTCAATAATTATAATTTCTTCGACCAACGGCCCGTATACTTCCCTGAAGTGGGTTTTCGACTTACTCACGATAATGTCGAACTCTTCCGGCCGCCTTCCGAACTGAATAAACGGGTCGAGATCCATCAGCACGAAATTGTACGAAACAAGCTGCAGCCAAATCCCCCCGCATGTAACAACCGCCGCGGGCCCGATATCGATCATCTTTCCCGCAGTCATCGGGCCGGTCCCGCGGTACGCGCCGCTGCCCGCCCATTCGACCCTTCCCCTGACGCGGACCGGCCCGTTGTCCCGCCAACCGGTGCTTCCGCCGACTGCAAGCTCCACCTCGCGGCCCGGGCCCGCCTCGATGCATGCCTTGACCGCTTCAGGGTCCCGGAACAGCGGGACCGCGGCGCTTTCCACTTCCCGGATGAGCAGTTCTTCGAGGACGAAGGTGGTATCGTTTGTGCGGTCGGCATGATCGAGGAGTAAGAGAGGCCGCCGCGGCCCTTTTGCCGCCCGCCTTTGTTGAACGGCGAGGCGGGCCCCGGCGATCCCCCCCCTGACCGAAAAAAACGCGTTTCCCTCCCGCTTTTGTTGAACGGGGGGGGGGGCCGGGGCGCCCCCGCCGCTGACCGAAAAAAGCGCGTTTCCCTCCCTGCCGGTAAACTGCCTCCGCTTTTCCCATACCAGCGCGGCAAGTTCCCCCGCCGCTTCATCGGCCCGGGCTTTGTTTCCGTCCGCCACCGCTACCGCGGCCGCCCCCACCTGCGGCGTATCGGACCACGCGAAACCGGAAAGAAAAGAAACGTCGAGAATACCCGGCCTTGCAGCGAGCGCGCAGACCGCATTGTACATCTCCCTCCCCGGCGGAACGGTCGTGGCGCTGAAAACCGACGGAATTACTACCCCGGGTTTTTTTATCACCCATACCGGATTTGTCTTCCCCCGCAGGAAATCCAGCAAGATCCTCGCCGCGCGCATGCCCGTTTCCATCATGTCGGTATGGGGGCTTTTTCTATAACTTACCAGCGCTGTAAGGAGACCGGGCAATTCCGGATCGAGGTTGCCGTGAAGATCGAAAGCTGCAACAATCGGAATTGTGTCTCCGAGAAAAGTTCTCAGCCTCTTTACAAGTTCTGTTTCGGGAGAAAGATACGATTCGGTAACCATTGCCCCGTGGAGATAGAGCAGGATACCCTGCAGCTCCGAACCGAGGGAGCGGAAGCCCCGGATCATTCTCCCGGCGTAAGCGTCGAATGCTTGGTCGGAAACGACCGCGCTCGCCTCTACCTCTACATCAAAGAGCGGTGCCGGATCCATCCCTTCCTTTTCACACACTTCGATAAAGCCGCCTAACACGGTATTCGAACCCCGTCTCTGTTCCAAAACCTCTTCGCCAAAGAGGGCAATACGGTCAAATTCTTCTTTAGGCGTTGTGCCGGGCCAAAATGTTACCGTCTCATGACCGAACCCCGCCAGACCGATCTTATTCATTGCAAGCACCCTACATTTTATACTAAAATAATAATCATTGACCTGTACGGTAAAAAAAGATATAATTCAAATATTATTTGAAAATTCGTTTTATTATTATCCTTTGGAGGCGGGATGTCAACAAAGCGCATGGCGCGGTTAGAAAAAAAGCGCGCTCTTATTCTTAAA
>CAYWIK010000124.1:0-4722 GCA_964458315.1 uncultured Spirochaetales bacterium
CAGTGGAAAAAATAAATGTTCTCGAACCGGGTCTTGAAGAAGTTTTTATTAAAATGACTGCGGAACATGGGACCCATACGCGCGGAGAAACGGATGCCTGAAAAAACGCTTGACCGAAAAACAGATGAACGGCTGTGGTTATTTCAAACCAAAACCGTGTTCATCATTGCATGGAAAAATATCCTGGTATATTACCTAAAACCGCCGGTTATTATTTTCGGCATCATTTTCCCCGTATTTTTCTTTCTTGCTTTTGCCATGGGCCGGTCCATGCCCCTTTCGGCGCTGGCTCCCGGGCTCGTCTCAATGGCACTGTTTTTTACCGCTTCGGCCGTAGGACCGCTTGTAACACCGTGGGAGAAAACGGCAAAGACCTATGAACGGTTGGCTACTTCACCTGCCTCGACGACAGCCGTTCTTGCCGGGGACCTTCTGTCGGGCGCTTTCTTCGGCATCGTCTTTTCCATTATACCGTTTGTAATAGTGTATTTTTTCGTACAAGCCCCCCTCGCCGCACCGCTTATCTATATAGCAGCTGTTATTACCGGCGCTTTATTGTTCGCGGCTTTAGGTGTTCTTCTCTCGGCGCCTTCCACGGAAAGTCCTTCGCAGATCATGATGCTCTCCAATTTAGTCCGGTTACCATTAATTTTTATAAGCGGGGTTTTTGTTCCGATACAAGAGATGCCGGGATGGAGCAAATGGGTCGCGCCGTTTTCTCCCCTCACCTACGTAGCGGATCTTATTCGTGTAAGTTTCGGAGAATCCGGATATTTTCCCGTTTATATCGACTTTGCTGCAATATGTATTTTCTCCGCCATTTTCTTTTTCTTTGCTTTGTACTTTCATAATAATAATAAAACTAATTAAAGAGGAGTGTAACAATATGGCATGCTGTGATGATAAGAATCGGAGACCAAAAAACTGTCAAAAACCGGAAAATCTGAAAGAGACCCCGGAAGATTGTTCGCCGGAGCAAATTAAAAAGTGTCACGGCGAGCAGGTGGACGAACATCCTTGTTGTGGTGAAAATCGGTAGTTTCGAATTCAGTCTCAGAGAACTTGCCGGGTCGTTGGGAGATTTCGGAACCCTTCTCCCCCTCGCTATAGGCTACATCACCGTTTGTGGACTCGACCCGGCGGGGCTGCTGGTAATGATGGGGCTGGCAAATATTACGACCGGACTCGTCTATCGCCTTCCAATGCCGATAGAACCGATGAAGGTCCTCGCTGTTGTCGCCATTTCCCAAGCATGGACGCCGGAGAAGGTCTATGCATCGGGCATCGTAATGGGGATTGTATGGCTTATAATGGGCGCCACCGGTGCGATGGACTTCGTCTCACGGAAAATACCCCGAAGTGTCATACGGGGAATACAGCTGTCTTTGGGGGCGATGCTTGCCGTGCAAGGGTTCAAGATGATGAGCACCTGGTGGCTTTTGGGTATTGCTTCAGTCCTGGTAGTACTGATCTTTCGTCGAAGTCGTTACGCTCCTGCCTCGATTATTCTGGTGGCAGGAGGTATTCTCATTATGGCGATTCAAGGGGTTCCCGGTGGATGGCGCGGAATCGAACTTTCTCTTCCTTCCTTCGAGCTCATTACTTTCCGGCTCTTCTGGCCTGCATTTCGGGACGCCGGTATAGCCCAAATTCCTCTTACGGCAACCAACGCGGTAATCGCAACATCAGTGCTTATAGCCGAGTATTGGCCTGGGCGGCGAGTGACTAACCGGCAGTTGGCTTTTAACATGGGGGTAATGAATATCATAGTCCCTTTCTTCGGCGGGATGCCTATGTGCCATGGGGCAGGGGGGCTGGCCGGGCAGTACTATTTCGGGGCCCGCACCGGCGGGGCAAATATCCTCGAAGGTGCCATAGAAATAGCATTGGGACTTCTGTTGGCAGGAAGTATCGCTTCGCTTTTTACCGCATTCCCCCTCTCTATTGTCGGAGCGATGATGCTGATGGTAGGAATTGGGATGGTAAAATTCTCTAAAGATCTTCGATTCGACCGCCATCTCATCTCTGTTGGAGCGACCCTTGCGGGTTCACTGATAGTAAACATGGCAGTCGGCTTCGCGGCGGGTATACTTACTCATTATCTTCTGGTAAAAATTTTACCTCCTGCAGACCAAGCTTGATGATTTTATGTTACGTGTACCGTACATGAATCAACATTCCTTGACGGGAAACTGATTTTGATATAAATATAACGTTACGTAACGAACATGAATATGATAACCATAGGTGAGTTGGCAAGGAAATCCGGAACAACACTGCGGACGATACGTTATTATGATGAATTAGGGCTTATTCCCGCGAGCAGCGGAAAGAAGGGAAACGCGCGTGTCTATCCTGCAGATACAATCCATATTTTAAACCAAATAAAAATACTGAAGGAAGCCGGTTGTAATCTTGATGAAATACGCTCGTTTTTCAATGTTTTAGCATCTCATCAAACGACAGATAAACGGCTTACCCTGTTCTTAAGGGAAACCCTCACTGCTGCAAGAAATAGAATACACCAAAAACAGAAACTTCTCGAGGACGTCGAGAAAAGTTTGACCACAGTACTGCGGAAGACCGCCCAATGTGATGATTGCGAAACTCCAAACCCGGAAAAGGATTGTAGCGGGTGCGAAAACCTAACGGTCTTGCGCAACTTTGGACGGAACATTACGTAAAAAACATCGCTTTTATTAATACTTGACGTAACGTAACGTATAGTTTATAATGACAATCGACTATTTGTAGGAGGAGGAAATATCAATGAGTACTGTGTTAGTTGTTTATCACACGTTTACCGGCAAAACAAAAAAGATGGCCGAAGCTGTCGCTGAAGGAATCCAAAGTGTACAAGGGGCGTACCCGCGTATTGGAGAAGCAAACGACACCGGGCCGGAGGATTTTGCGAATGCGGATGCTGTGGCCTTTGGCGCTCCAAACACGTTCGGCGGAATGGCCGGTGCGCTTAAAGATTTCTTTGACCGTGGATGGGCAATCCATGAAAAAATGAAGGGGAAACCGGCGGTAGCTTTTACCTGCGAAAAACCGGATGAATCCGGAGCGCTTAAGCAGATAGAGACCTTTTTTACCTTCTTCGGTCTGAATAAGGTGGCTGAAGGAGTTGCTGCACCCGGAGAAATCGGGGAAAAAGAGATAGAACGGTGCCGAGAATTGGGGAGGAAGCTTGGTGAGGCCGCAGCAGGGAAATACGCATTAAATAAATAGGAGAATTGAATGCCGCAGTTAATAGAAGAGCACGAAGCCGAAGGGAAAGTCAAAGAAGTATACGAAGAAATTAAAAAGGACTTCGGTGTGATTCCGAATTTTTTTAAAGCTCAAGCCGCTGTTTCTCCCGCTTGGCTTGACTGTAATTATGAGAGATGGAAATTGATCATGAAGCAAGAATCATCTTTGGATAGAAAGACGAAGGAGCTGGTAGCATTAGCCATAAGTTATGCTAACCGCTGTGCCTATTGCACTCCCGCCCACACCGGCGCAGCGAAAATGGCGGGTGCTTCAGAAGATGAACTTCATGACCTTGTACAAGTTGTTGAGTTGTATCAAAGTTTTAACCAGATCGCTTTTGCATTGCAGGTACCAATCGAGTCTCAATGATAAATCCATTCGAATGGGGATGAAAATAACTGCTTAAGGAGCGGTAATCATGAAAAAGCAAGTAGAACCGGCTCAAAGTTTTAAAGATTTCAAAGATTCGTTTTCATACGGAAAAAGGGGCGATCTGAACTTCAAATTTTTATCACATTTGAGCGAGGAGCAGGCAGCGAATTTCTTTGAAAACCTTTTAAAAAAACTAGGGAACACCTTAAACGACGGGAATTGGAATCGAATTATAAGGCATGTGATCGACGGGCAAATACTCGGATATTCGGAGCCCGCGAAGTTTACCTATGATTCGGGGCCTTTCACGAGATTATCCAAAACAGTCTCTTCTTCGAAAGTTGCTTTGCTCACCTCGAGCGGGCATTTTGTTGACGGAGATGATCCGAAACCCTTTGGTATCGAAAACATGTCTCAAGAAGAGGCGGAGCAGCGGATAGAAGAGTTTTTACGTGCAGAGCCCGAACTTTCACAAATTCCCGCCTCCACTCAAATGGACAAACTTCGTGTACGTCACGGAGGCTACGATGTAAAGGGAGCACAAGCAGACCATAATGTTGTCTTCCCATTAGAGCCGTTGAGATCTCTGGAAAAAAGGGGGACTATCGGGAAACTCGCCGATATCGCGTATTCGTTTGTCGGCGCCTGTTCCCAAATTCGGCTCAGAGATAAGACGGGACCGCAGTGGGTTTCCATGCTGAAAAAGCGGGCAGTCGACGTGGTATTATTGGTGCCTGTATGACCGGTATGTCACATGTCCGTGGGGCATGCAGCACGATTGTTCGAAGAGGCGGGCATAACCACCGTTATCATCGCGGTGAAAGTCTTTGAAGAAGTTTTAAAATCCATGCATCTTCCGAGGGTGCTGCTCACCGACCATCCAATGGGGAGGCCGATCGGCCCCCCGAGAAAGAGTGAGTATCATATGCGGGTAATTGCCGCCGCCTTAGCAATGATAGAGGAAGCGACTACATGCGGAAGTATCCGCTTATATGAGGGTACGTACGTTCCGGAAAGTTTTTAACACGTAGAAAAGGGCCATCTACTCCTCCCCCAGGGGAAACCGGATGGTAAATACCGGTTGCGGCTGACGCTGCA
>CAYWIK010000125.1:0-2443 GCA_964458315.1 uncultured Spirochaetales bacterium
TATGCGGTTGTTCAGATACCGCCGGGGGTCGGACGCATTCAATGGCTTTTAGAAAAGAATGGGACTAGATATTTTACTCTTGCGGGAGACATTATTTTTGCCAATGCGGCGCGCCTTTTCCACGGCTACGACATCGTTGATCAGTGCAGGTTTCGCATAACCCGCGACGCCGATTTAAGTGTCGATGAAGAACGGGACGAAGATTTTCTCGAAGCTATGGAGGAGGTCATTGTAAACCGGCAGTACAGCCTCCCCGTTCGTTTGGAAATAGGGACCCATGCGAGTGAAGACTTAAAGCAGCTTCTTTTAGAGGCCACCTGCCTCGGACAGGAGGATGTTTACTACATCCCCGGTGTATTCGACCTGGCAAGCTGTATTGATTTGGCCTTTACCCCAGGCTTTGACCATTTAAAAGACGAACCTTGGCCGCCCCGGCTTCCTCCCGTCCTCCAGGAGGAGGAACTTTCCATTTGGGACCAGCTCAAGACAAGAGATATCCTGCTCCATCATCCATATGAATCCTTTGATCCGGTGGTAAAACTGGTAAAGGAAGCCGCGGATGACCCGGAAGTTCTGGCAATAAAAATGACCCTCTACCGTACCAGCGGCGACAGTCCTATCGTAAAAGCGCTGATTAGGGCCGTCGAAGAAGGCAAACAAGTCTCGGTCCTCGTGGAGCTCAAAGCGCGTTTTGATGAAGAACGAAACATCGGCTGGGCCGAACAGCTGCAGCGGGCCGGGGCAATCGTAGTTTACGGCATTGCCCATCTTAAGGTCCATTCCAAGGCGCTTCTGATCATCCGGCGGGAACTCGACGGCGTCAAGCGGTATGTCCACCTCGGAACTGGAAATTATAACGATAAAACCGCAAAACTCTACACCGACCTTGCACTGATGTCTTCCAACGAATCGCTCACCTACGATACGGTCCTGTTTTTCAATGCCGTTACCGGCTACTCAACCGCTCCTAACATGAATAAATTAGTAATGGCGCCGGCTTATTTGAAAACAAAACTCCTCCAGCTCATCGAGCGGGAAATCCAACGGAGCACTCCGGAAAACCCCGGGCTGATTATGGCGAAAATGAACTCCCTGGCGGATGAAGAGGTCATCCGCGCTTTGTACCGCGCGTCTTGTACCGGCATCATCGTCAAACTGAATGTACGCGGGGTTTGTATGCTCGTGCCGGGAGTCAAAGATTTGAGCGAAAACATCACTGTTGTAAGTATTATTGATCGTTTTCTCGAACACAGCCGGATTTTCTATTTCGCGAATCAGGGGCAGGACGAAATTTTCCTTTCAAGTGCGGACTGGATGCCGCGGAATTTGGAGAAACGGGTGGAATTAATGTTTCCGGTTGAATTCATGCAGGTAAAAAAACGACTCTTTAATATTCTTAATATGGTTTTTAAGGACAACGTTAAATCCAGGCGGCTGACCGAAACGGGAAGATACGTATATGACGAACCTGAAGGGGAACAGCCCTTCCGCTGCCAGGAATACTTCTACAGGCAGGCGTGTGCGGAGGAAGCTTCCACCGATCGTACGGAAAAACAGGAGTTTATCGTTCGAAGGACCCCTTATTCGCCGAATAAATGAACATACTGGTGGAGGAGCTCCTTCGCTTCTTCCTGACATTCTCCGCACCCGGTCCCGATTTTTGTCCTCTTCTGCAGATCGTCCCAGGAACGGTCCCCCTGCTTGACCGCTTCTTCGATGTCTTTGTCCGTCACCCCGATACAGGTACAGACAGTGACCGCCTCTTCCGCCGGGATCTTGTCTTCCATCCCGTTACGCCGCCAGTAATCTTCGATTGCCGCACGCAAAGCGCGGTCCCCTAAAACGGAACAATGAATTTTGTTTTCCGGCAAACCTTCGAGATCTTGTACAATATCGGAGGGCTTTATCTTATACGCTCGTTCGAGGGACATTCCCTTCACCGACTCCGATAGAAGTGAAGTACTCGCAATCGCACTGGCGCAGCCGTAGGTCTTCCAGCGACAGTCGGTTATTGTATCGTTCTCTACTTTGATAAGAATCATCATTTGGTCGCCGCATCTCATGTTGCCGACCACTCCTCTTCCGTCTGCTTCGAATGCATCTTCGTCTTCTAAAACATTCCGTGGATTCATAAAATGGTCTTTGACCGTGTCTGAATACATCCAGCTGAAATTATTACTCATACTGCTCCTCCTGCGTAGCGGGTAGACATTTTGCGTATCCGCTTGATAATCGGCGGTAGTTTTTCAAGTACGTAATCCACATCTTCCTCGCTGTTTTCCCTGCCGAGACTGAACCGTATCGATCCGTGAGCATATTCCGCATCCAGCCCGATCGCAAGAAGAACGTGGGAGGGTTCGAGGGAACCTGTAGCGCAGGCTGAACCTGTACTCACGGCGATTCCTTCAAAATCCAGATAGAGAAGTATCGACTCACCTTCAGC
>CAYWIK010000125.1:2543-4606 GCA_964458315.1 uncultured Spirochaetales bacterium
TACGGCGCTTTTTTCTTTACATACAACGCCCCCACGCCTTTCGGGCCGTAAAGTTTGTGTCCCGACAGTGAGAGGTAATCTACGTCGAGGTCCTTTACGTCCACCGGGACCTTTCCGACCGATTGCACGGCATCGGTGTGCATAAGGGCCCCCGATGCATGAACAATTTCGGCAATTGCTTTAATATCCTGGATGGTACCAATTTCATTATTTCCGTGCATGATCGAAACGAGAAAAGTTTTTTCCGAAACAATTGTCTCGAGCTCTTCG
Source organism: uncultured Spirochaetales bacterium (assembly GCA_964458315.1). Taxonomy (GTDB): domain Bacteria; phylum Spirochaetota; class Spirochaetia; order SPDA01; family CAZSGZ01; genus CAYWIK01. The sequence continues at coordinate 2,814 of CAYWIK010000125.1, forward strand.
AGGTCCGCTTTTCCGTCCCCATCAACCCCCAGATACCTGACCGGCACTCCCCTGCTTTGCAGATATCCCGCGGCATTGAGGGCGCTCGGATGCTCGATGGAAGAAACAACTACTTCGTTCCTGCCGGAAAGGTCCGGTTTTTCCCGCAGCTGCGGCTCCAGCGCCATCCTCAGGACCGTATTGTTTCCTTCCGAACCGCCGCTTGTAAATATTAATTCTTCGGGATCGGCATTAATAAGAGCGGCTACCTGTTCCCTTGCGCTGCCGATCAGCCGGTCCGCCTCCCGTCCGGGCCCGTGCATGCTCGACGGATTGCCGTAAAACGAAAGGGCATCCTTCATGGCCTCCGCTACTTCTGGATGAAGTGGCGTTGTGGCGTTATTATCCATGTATACATTCATCGACCGCTCCAGATTGATTTTTGGTATATATCGATTCGAGGGTCCGGAAAGTACAAAACTCTTCCATTTTACGCTGCAGTTCTTCCCAGACAATCCTCGTCCTGCAGTCGGGAGTCCGCTCACAAACTTCCGGGGAACCTAAACATTCCGCGACGGAAATCTCCCCTTCAACCGCGTTGATGATTTCCGATAGATTGATCTCCTCCGGTTTCCGCGTCAAGATATAACCGCCCACCGGACCCCGGAGGCTTCGAACAATCCCTCCCTTTTTAAGAAGCTTAAAGATATTTTCAAGATATTTTCGAGAAATCCCTTCCTCTTCGGCAATCAGCGAAATAGACAACGGTTCATCGCCTCCGTGTTCGGCAAGCTGTAAAAGTCCCCTGAGAGCATACCTGACTTGTGTTGATACGGTAAACATTACGACAGCTCCAGCATTCTTTTAATAGGTTTATACGCCCCTTCCCGCACCTCAGCAGGTATTTCCACCTTTCCGCTTTTCTCTTCCATACAGGCCGCAATTTTTTCCAGAGTGATTTTTTTCATATTTTGACACACCATTCGTTCGCTTGCGGCGACAAATGTCTTTTCCGGACTCTTCTTCCGTAAAGGATATAAAATGCCCTTTTCTGTTCCGATAATGAACTCGGACGACGCGGAAGAGGCGCAGTAATCAATAATTTGCGATGTGCTCCCGACAAAATCCGCGAGCCCCGTTATTTCCGGCGGACATTCGGGATGAACAACTATTTCGGCATTAGGAAAAGCTTCTTTCTTTTCCATGATATCCGCCGCGGTAACCTTAATGTGATGGACGGGACAGTAACCGGGCCAGAGGAAAAGTTCTCTTCCGGTCTGCTGCATTACATACAATCCTAAATTTTGGTCCGGAACAAATATAATTTCTCTCTCTTTTGGAAATGATTCCACGATTTTCACCGCATTTGACGAGGTGCAGCAAATATCGCTCTCAGCCTTTACCGCGGCGGTGCTGTTTACATAGGTCACTACCGCCGCGCCGCTGTGTTTTTCCTTTATCGCCCCGAGATCCTCAGCCCTTGCCATATCTGCCATGGGGCATCCTGCCCCGCTGTCGGGAATAAGGACAAGTTTATCAGGGTTCAAAAGCTTTGCACTTTCGGCCATAAAGTGGACACCGCAGAACACGATGACCTCGGCTTCCGTCTTTGATGCCTCGATACAGAGGCCGAGGCTGTCGCCGACAAAATCCCCTAGATCCTGTATTTCCGGTTCTTGATAGGTATGGGCGAGGATTACGGCGTTTAACTCTTTTTTCAGGCTGCTTATTTTCTTCGTCAAATCTTTTTCCATCAAATTTTCCTTACTGATTATATCATATAATTCCTATAACCTTTGTGTAGATAATACTGG
>CAYWIK010000126.1:0-4541 GCA_964458315.1 uncultured Spirochaetales bacterium
GTTCTGGGAGGAACGCTCTGCCGCAGGGTAAAACCCCTATTCATGTCGCAGGCCCGAATCGGCTCAGGCTGCTCCTTCTATGCCGGGAAACGAAAAGAGCGCACAGGCAAAAGCCGTTTCGTCGCAGTGTCTTGAGCGGCGGGATGAAAACCGGCCAAATCTTCAGGGTCTTCTCAGCCCTCCGGCGAAGCATGCCACTTGATGTTTTTCTCACAGCCTATGATCCGTCTGATTTGCCGGGGAGCAGCCTCGATCCCCTCGGCTTTGATCGCGGTTATGATTTCCTGGCAGAGAAGATCCTTCCGGGCCTGACCAACGTAGCCAACCGCCCGCGGTACTTCGGGATGCTTTGTGCCGGTGTCGCCTTATCAAGGGATTTCTTTCACCCATCCCCAAGAGAACAGTACAAGGAGCGGCTTGAGCGCGTAAAACGTTTCGAGCGATTCTGGGCCCTTGCAAATGCACTCGCCACCATCTCGGACGGTCTCCCTGAAGAAGCCCTGTCCGGGCTTCGAGGCGTAACCTATGCCGCGGCACGCGCACGGGAGGTCCTGCGAAAAGAAGAAAGGGAGGTGTCAGCGAATTACCGGCTCCTCTCCCGCCAGGTCCAATACGGCGCGGTGGGCATGTATGGAGCGGTGGCGGATCGTATCCGCCTGCTGGACCGGGAGCGCCTTACCCTTACGCCGGATCTTGGCGCCCGTCTGGCCGAGGCATTCCTGGAGCAGACCAAGCCGCCCAAAAAGGTTGAGAGGGCGATTGGTGAGGATGTGCCCCTGGATGTGGCGACGCTTACATCATGGGGTCGGACTGCTCACATCCGTGAGCGGGTTGGGAAAAATGAAGGGAGCTGCCTCAAGGACGCACTGCACTTGAACCCTGTCAGGTCCAGGATGGCCTTTGTCCTGAAAGCGGTCTCAGCCCATTCCGGGGAGCCGGAGCTCGGCCGGCTCGAACGCATCCATCACAGGCTGACCGGGGACAGGAACAACCTTGATCTGGCAGAGGCCACGAAAGCTATTCTGGGTTATGAACAGGCTTATCTGCTGTCCCTTCTCGCGATGGAGCGAATGCTCTGGCTCTGCCGCCAGGATCCCGCAGGATCGGTCGAGCAGGAGATCCTGCGTTCCGATGTAGTGATTTCCGACGTAGAAGCCCAAATCCCTAAAGCGGTAGCGAAGTTGACAGGCGCCCTGGATTCCAGCTCCACCGAAGCCTTTTTGGATGGTTTGGGTCGTCTGAACGATGTGGTTGACTTTCTGAAAACAGCCGCTGAAAGCTGCCGAATGAAAGGAGGCCTGGCACAGAGCATCATGGAACGCCACGCCGAGGTGCAGAGGGGAAAGTTCGACCGCGGCAGGAGAAAGCTTCCATGGATGGAATACGTGAAGGAGCGCATCGCCCTCACCATGACCCGGGTCGGCGGTATGCGATCCGAGGTGACGGACCCGTCCCAAATTCAACCGCATCCCTACCGGTTGAGCGCTGCCGATGCCCTGATCGAAGCGAGTGAATCGTGGTCCGAGTAGAAAAGGACGCGACCATCCCCCGCCGCAAGCTGATGGACAAGCTCGCCTCTCCCCCGCATTTTGGCGCCTTGACCGGCCTCCTGTCCACGACCTACGAAATGCAGCCCGAGTTTTTCGAGACAGACTTTCTTCCCGCGATCCTTAACATCGGGGCGTGGGATGACCGAAGCTGGACCAGCAGGATCGAGATCGAGCGAAAGCTTGCCCACATGCACTCGGCCACCGTTTTCATGGATGCCGCGTGCTACCGAAATCGTCCCCGATCCCTCCGCGTACGAATTGTGCCCGTCTCCTTTGACCGCGGACGCGCGCTTCACGCCAAGGTGACCCTTCTCCTGTTTGAAAATGCCGCCAGACTCATTGTGGGGAGTGCGAATCTGACCGAGCCCGGCTACCGTGAAAACCGCGAAGGGACCGCCATCCTCACGGTCACGGAGAAGGACCAGGCGGATGCGCTCCTCGTCCGCTCTGTCCTGCAGGGCCTCCCGGACCTGCTGGGTCCGTGGTGGGACCGCGAGTGCGAGAGCCTTCGAGCCGCCACGTACGATTTGCTGGAAGGCTTGGGCCCCGCGTCTCCGGAGCCATCGAACGTATGGCTACTGTGGGGGGGAGAAGTGACGCCCCTCTGGTCTCAGTTTCTCTCCCTCTGGCCCCAACCAGAGCCCATTCACGTGATCACGATCATGAGCCCCTTCTGGTCGGATGACGACAATCAAACCGCCATTCGCACCCTGGTCCGGGAGCTTCGAGCCCGAAATTGCCTGGCCGAAGATGCGATGATTCGACTTTACACGGAAGCCGCCTTCGACAAGGAGAGCGCATACAAACCCAGCCTGCCGGAAAACTACGGCGCATTCGATTTCCGGACGCTGGGTGTCCGTGTCGTTGCCCGAGCGGTGGACCCCGCTGTACTCCGGGAAGAAGTGGACGTGGAAGGGTTCAACCGCAGGCGTCCCCTGCATGCCAAGGTGGTGGTTTTTGAGGGGGAAACCTCCGCGCTGGCCTACGCGGGCTCGGCCAACTTCACCCGGAAGGGATGGGGGTTCCTCGGGGACCCTGCCCGGGCCAATGTGGAAGCCGGCATTGTCATGAAAGGCGCCGCAAAAGAAGGGAAGCATCGATCCCTCCTTCCTTCATGGACCGGAACGGAGGTGGTCCTTGCGGGAGGTGCATCAAAGCAGATCGCTCCCCCGGAACCGGACCCGGAAAAGGAACCCTGGCCGGTGTTTCTTCGGGAAGTGACGTTGTCCCCAGTGGCGGGTGACGAGGAAAGGTTGAACCTTCGAGTGGCGTGGGAACCTGCCCTTGTCAAGGGATCATGGCATCTCTCCACGACAGGAGAAGGCGCATCCCCCATCGTGGCGGGAACTGCAGAAAGTTCCTCAGCCGGCAGCGCCGACATTCAGATCGACGAAAAAACCTTGAACACTCTTATGAGGGAACAGGAGGCGCGCGTCGACTGGTGGAAATCGAAAACGCCTCGGAACATTCCAATCAACGTGGCACAGGAAGCCCGTTTTCGTCTTCCCATCACCCCGGGGGCAAGCGATCCCAGCGAACGAAACCTCATTTGCTACTACCAGGGGCGGATCACGTGGGAAGAGCTTTTCCCGGATCCTGATGCTCCTCCCGCGGAAAGAGATCCGTCCCTCGACCTGGAAACCAAACGGAGGGTGGATACATCCGGGATCCAGGCTTACCAGGTCCGGGAGTTCGTCGAGGCGCTGAAGGGAATCCACGATGACCTGAGAGCGGCGGCCCAGTCCACAGAACCTGCCATGCGGCTGGCCCTGACCGGGCCAGTGAGCCCGGTGGCGCTGGGTACCGCCGTGCTGGAAGCGGTCAAGAGGGGAGACCGCACGCCCGTAGCCGCCGGATTTCAGCTGGTCGAGATCCTGGCGTGCCTGGAACAGGCAAAGTCCCTGACGGTTCCGGAGAAACATGCCGAGGCCTGGCGAACCGCGCTCCATGAAGGCATAGAAAAGTTGGAGAACAGCCTCCGTTACTTGAGGACCCATTACGAACAGCAGTTTCCACCGGGCTGTTTTTTCGAGCAGTACGAGAAAGACATACGGTCCTTTGTCGGGGAAGCGCAGCCTTTGCCATGATCAATCGCTCCAATCGATTCGACCTGGGCCGCGACAAGACGCGGATGAAAGATCCGGAGGACGCGAAGCGACAGAACCGGACGGTCGACTTCATTCTGAACCGGTTTTTTCACCCCAGGGTGAAAGACCGCTGGGACATCCAGATCCTTGCCGATGAGGTCGGCATGGGCAAGACCTTCGTAGCCTTGGGCGCCGCCTTTTCCATTTTGCAGCACATGGTGTCAGGCCGCACGGAGCTCGATCTTGCACGGTGCTACCAGAAAATCCTCGTTGTCACCCCCAACAACTCGGCCCTGCTTGCCAAATGGCAGCGTGAGGTGGCGGAGTTCGTGAAACGGTGCATTCCGCCGGACTTCCGAAAAGAGGCAGAAGCGTGGTTTCACGCAACGCGGGTGTCACGCATCGATGAGCTTTCCGCAGAGATCAGAAGACGGGGCAGGGGCCCGGGCATCCTTGTCACCACCATGGGTATGTTTCACGGGGGAAAGCTTCGGAACTACGCGCTCAAGCGAAGGTTCCTTCTCGGCTGCCTGTTCCTGCACTGGGGAAACCGTTTGCTCGTCCGGGAACGGGAGCGCCTTCTGAAGGATGCGCCGAAAGACTGGCCGGACAAACCGTACGCGCTCACCATGTTGGATGAAACGGAACAACAGCACGTGCCTTTTTCGGCCGAAAAAATCCGGAGAGAGCTTCTCAAGGTCGAGGGAAGCACCCAGCCGGAGGCCGGCACGCTGAAAGACCTCTATGGCTTGTGCAAAAAGCTCTCCCAGCCCTATGTTCGTTTCCGCGACCGCGAATTTCGGAAAGTGGAACATCTCCTCGATGAGCTTTACAAGGGCCTCACGATTCGGTCGTGGTCCCTCAGTTCAGCACTGGTTTTGAACCGAGGTTTCGCCCATGCCAC
>CAYWIK010000127.1:0-4500 GCA_964458315.1 uncultured Spirochaetales bacterium
GATAAAAACGGGTTTACAGTATTAGTTGTCGATGATGAGCCGGGCATGAGGGAAGGACTTGAGAAGGCTTTAAGTTTGGAAGGATTTTCGGTTGAAACAGCCGGTGGTGGCTCGGATGCGGTAAGTCGGATAAAACACGGCGGAATCGACTTGGCATTTGTCGATCTAAAACTTCCCGATATCGACGGCTGTGAAGTAGCGCGGAGAACTTTTGAAGACGGCTGCGGAGGGCATACGGTAATCGTGGTCATGACTGCATATGCAACAGTCGAGACGGCGGTAAATGCCATGAAAATTGGAGTGGCAGACTATATTAAAAAGCCTTTTGAAAATAAAGATATAATTTCCATTGCCAACCGTTTTCTGCAGAAGAAGGTTTTTCAAAAAAAACCTACAGTTGCGAAATCTGCTTCTGCACATACAGTTCTTTTCATTAATCAAAAAATGAAAGATTTGACAGGTGTAGTAGAAAAAATAAAGAACTGCAATATTCCGGTTCTTATACTCGGAGAGAGCGGGACCGGAAAGGAAATATTTGCCCGCCTTATTCATAGTAAAAGTGAGCGTTCTGAAAAGCCATTTATCGGCATCAATTGTAGTGCCATTCCATCTCAGCTTATGGAATCAGAACTTTTTGGGCATGAAAAAGGAGCTTTTTCAGATGCCGCGTGTGCTAAACCTGGAAAATTTGAGTTAGCCGAGGATGGAACGTTATTTCTCGATGAGATTGGGGATATGGAATATAAGCTGCAATCCAAGCTTCTTCGGGTTTTAGAAGAAAAGACTTTCGAGCGGATTGGCGGAGTCTCTTCCATTCATTTCCGCGCTCGGCTGATTGCCTCAACGAATAGGAATCTGCACAATCTGATCTCGGAAAAACTGTTTCGGTCCGATCTATACTTCCGGCTCAAAGGTATCGAGTTGGCCCTGCCGCCGCTTCGAGAAAGGACAGATGAAATAGATTTTTTTATTCACCATTTTATCGATCTTTATTCAGAAGCCTACAGGAAAGAGAATATCAGGGTCTCTTCAGAAGCACTCAATTATTTGAGAAATTATTACTGGCCTGGCAACATCAGGGAACTCAAAAATGTTGTCGAATCCGCTGTGATTCTCACCGAGAATGACACGGTCCTACTCTCGGAACACTTCCGTTTAGAGTTGCAGGAGGAGGAAGAAAAACCGGGGATTGTGGAACGAGAACGAGAGTTTATTCTTCAAGCCTTGGAAAATAATCGGTTCAATAGAACGTTGGCAGCTCAGGAACTTCAGGTTTCCAGGAAAACGCTTTATAATAAAATGAAAAAATATTTTCTCGAATGAAACGCAAGAGCCCCGCCTTACACAGATTTACCCAGACCGGGTAATTTTGAGTTTAGAGAATTCTTTATCATGTAATTCATTCAACTTCTCGGCATACCTCTTTTGTTTTAATTAACTGCTTAGCAAGGAATTAAAATTTAAGCTCATAAAAGAAAGAAAGTTGGTACATAACATGCATAACAAAAACAAACATATTTATAACTATTGGAGGAAAGTATGAAACGAGTAAAAATTATTTTTCTGGTTCTTGTCATTGCAATTTGCATCCTTCCCGGGTTGTTTGCTAAAGGAGGACAAGAGTCAGAAAAGGGCGCACCGGTATTTGTCATGGTCCCTAAGCTGGTACATCCGTTTTATGAACCATGTATTGAAGGATTTCACGATGCCGGCGCAAAGTACGGTGTCAAGACCGAAGTAGAAAGCCCCCCGAAATTCGATATCTCTTTGCAGGTAAAAGTCATTGAAGACCTTATAGCCAGGGGAGTCGACGGTATCGCGATTTCAGCTGTTGACAACAAAGGCCTTGTGGCGGTCATTGATGAAGCCCTGGCCGCGGGAATTAAAGTGCTCTGTTTCGATGCCGATGCGCCTGACACAAACCGGGCGTGTTACATCGGCACGGTAAATCAAGCTGCGGGCTATACCGCTGGAAAGTATATGTTCGAGCTGATGGGAAACAAGGGAAACGCAGCAATCCTTCAGGGCGGCCTTGCGCCGAACCTGAATCAGCGGCAGGAAGGCTTTCGAAACGCGGCTGCTGAAATGGGTGTCGACATAATCGCCTTCGAAGATTTTCAGGCCGACTTTGCTATGGGGGTCAACAAGACAGAAGCATTATTAGAGACCTATCCCGAACTGGATGCGATATTCGGCGTGTCGGCCTACGGTGCTCCGACGGCAGCAACGGTACTGAAAGAACAGGGCCGCGCAGGTGAGGTTATTATCGGCGGCTTCGACGACCTGCCGGAAACAATCACCGGTATTAATGACGGTTCGGTTCAGTTCTGTCTGGTTCAAAAAGCGTACAAGATGGGATGGCTTTCTATCGAAAGGCTTATCGATCTTATGGACGGAAAAGAAGTACCGCCTGTAATAGACACCGGCCTTATTATTGTAACAAAAGATAATGTAGACACATACATGGATGAAGTAAAGGCGGAAGTTAAATAATACTGCTGCGGTGTTCACAGAAAGGCAGGCGGGTATTCCCGCCTGCCCTTTTCCATGGTATTGGCAGGAGATTTTACCGATGAACGATTTTAAAACAAAACAATTTTCGCCCTTTGCCAGATTCTTGATAGGTTTGATACGAAAAAAAGAGTCTGCAATTTTTCTTGCTTTGATTGGAATCATGATCGTTATTACAATAATAGCTCCGCAGTTTGCAACCATCGGAAACCTTTATCGTGTAACCAGGCAGATTTCTTTTGTGGCTATTGTTGCACTCGGAGTATTTGTTGTTATCCTAACCGCCGGAATAGATCTTTCCGTCGGATCGTTAGTTGGGTTCAGCGGCATCATCTGCGGATTGGCAATGGCTTCCGGAATCGGCCCTTTCCCGGCAGTTCTTATCGGTATGGCGGCAGGTTTTTCCGTAGGGCTTATAAACGGCGCTCTGGTGGCGTATGTGGGGATTACGCCGTTTATCGTAACCCTCGGTATGCTCAGTATGGCAAGGGGAACGATTTGGGTAATCACCAAAGGATGGCCGGTTGAAGACATTCCGGCGTCTTTTATGGTTCTCGGGCAGGGGGATGTGCTGGGTATACCTATTCCAGTAATTATTATGGTCATTGTTGCCGTTGTCGTGCATGCCGCGCTCCGCTATACGATTTTTGGACGAAGGATCTTTGCCATAGGCGGAAATGAGGAAGCAACCCGGCTTTCGGGGATAAATGTGCGGCGCATAAAATGGTTTGTGTATGGAATTTCCGGCCTTTTATCTTCCATTACAGGAATCATTCTTGTTGCAAGGTTCAATTCTGCGCAGACTTCGAGCGGTGACGGCTGGGAACTGGATGCGATAGCGGCAGCCGTCATCGGCGGAACTTCCCTAATGGGCGGTTCCGGAAGCGTACTGGGAGTTTTAATCGGTGCGGCAATTATGGGGGTAATTAGAAACGGTCTCGTTCTCATGCGGGTCTCCGCCTATTGGCAGACCGCAATTATGGGTCTGATCATTGTGATCGCTGCAGTCATTGACAGAGTAAAGAACAGGTAGTGTGAATGCACGCTAATTCTTTGGTCGAAATGAAAAACATAACAAAACGGTTTCCCGGTGTACGCGCCCTCGAAAAGGTGGACTTTACCGTACGAAATGGTGAAATTCTCTGCCTCTTAGGTGAAAACGGAGCCGGAAAATCTACGCTTATGAAAATTCTAACAGGGGTATATAAAGCTGATGAGGGGTCGATTGCCTATAAAGGACGGGAACTATGTTTAAACTCTCCGCGGGATGCATATGAAAGGGGAATTAATATTATTTTTCAGGAATTCAACCTCTGCCCGAATCTCTCGGCAATGGAAAATGTTTTTTTAGGTAATGAAAACCGTGGGCCACAGGGTTTTTTTTCATATCAGAAAACGAAAAAACGGGCAGCGGACTTTTTCGAGCGGCTTAAAATCGATATAGATCCGGCAGCGCCGGTAGGGAAATTGGGTGTTGCACAGCAGCAGATGGTTGAAATAGCAAAAGCGCTGGCATATAAAACAAACCTTCTGATTATGGATGAACCGACTTCCGCCCTGGCCGACAAGGAAATAGAAAATTTGTTTTCAATTATAAAAGGCCTTAAGTCCCGGGGGGTATCTGTTGTTTTTATTTCCCACAAACTCGAAGAGGTGCTGGAAATAACAGACCGTATTACGGTGCTTCGGGACGGCCGAAACAGCGGCGAGATCATGACCGGAGAAGCGACCAAAGCCGTCCTCATTTCGATGATGGTTGGAAGAGACCTCGTTCAATTATATTCGGACCGGAAAAACAAACCTTCTTCGGATATTGTATTCGAATGCCGGGATATTTCAGGGCCGCCTTACCATAAAAAATGTACCTTCAACGTGAAAAAAGGTGAAATTGTCGGACTGGCGGGGCTTATCGGGGCGGGAAGAACAGAACTTTTTAAAATCATTTTTTGAGCAGTTAAAAAAAAAAAAAGGGGAAAATTTTTTTAAGGG
>CAYWIK010000128.1:0-4497 GCA_964458315.1 uncultured Spirochaetales bacterium
CGGGTCTCGAACCGCCGGGCGGTTGGTCTGGAAAAGATAATAATACGTGGCGATAGCCGGATGAATTTGAAGAAATTCATTTTTCGGATTAGAAACGGGTTGACGGCAGTCAATGAGCCAATCAATCTCACCGTTTTTAAAAGCTTCGTACCCCTCTTTTTCCGTTGATACTTGTTGATATTCCACCCGTTCTATTCCTATACTGCTTTTTTTTCGATATGCCGGCCTGGGGCTCAGTACAATCCGCCCGTCCCCGGTCCGTTCCTCAATGAAATACGGACCGTTGCATACATGGCTGCTGCCGTACGGCAGCGGAGCAGACGCGGGGTTTTCTTCATTGGCCTCCAGGATATGAACGGGAACAGGCGCGAAATAGTAAAGAGAAAAAATCTCCTCCACCGGGAGAAAAGGCTTTTTCATAACCACCCGCAGAACGTATTCATCCGCCGCTTCTAAAGCGACATCCTCCCGCCCGGATACCCCGGCGTGAAACTCCCCGGCACCTTCAATGATCCGCGAAGGCAGCCGGAAAAAAGGAGAGTTGGTTTCCGGATCGAGAAGCCTGAGCCACGAGTCCCTGAAGGTCCGGGCAGTTACCGGCGTTCCGTCGCTCCAGGCGGTTTTCCGAAGATAGAATGTATATTCCCTGCCTGTCTCATCGGTTTCCCACCTCTCGGCCAAGGCTGGAATTCCGCTGCCGGTCCGTGAATCGGGAACAAAGAGCCCTTCATAAAGCGCTCTCGAGAGGGTCTGTTCAGCCTTGGTGGCCACAAAATGAGGATCGAGGGTAGTAATTTCCTCCGTACCGGCTAAGGAGAACCGCACATGGGGGCCGGAACCGTTTTCCGCGGCGGCGGTTTGACCGTCCAAAGAGCCGTCCGCTTCAACCGCGGGAGCTATCCGCTCCGCGCTCTCCGTACAGGCAAACAGGACGACTATGAGCGGAATAATGGTATAGGCAAGCCGTTTCATCACCGTTTCAGCTTTTTCTCCGGGCGGGGTTAACCGCTCCGCTTACGTTTCCATTTTTCGGTTTCTATAGCATATCTGACCATATAGAAAGACATCCCCCCCTTTTCCAGGTAGTCCCCCAAGCCGATTCCCTCGCCGTATAGTTCTATTTCCACCTGCCGCACTCCCCGCTCCGACAGAGAAAGGATAAACTGATCAATCAGCTTTTGCGCCAGGCCGAGCCCCCGATATTCCGGCAGGACATAAAGCTGAACTATTTTGACGGTCTGAACATCCGCTTTAACACCCCACGCAAAACCGCTCATTTCTCCCGCGGGGGTACGGGCGATGGTAAAAACCGACTGCTCCGATGTAACGGCGGGGAGTCCGGCTGTTCTCCTCTCATAGATGCTCTTTCTTTTTCCTTCTCCTACATCGGGGAACATCTCTTCAAAGGCGAGGCGGTCCAATTCCTCGAGCCGTTTTTCCAAGCCCCCAACCGCGGAGTCGAACAGAAAATCGGTTAACACGAGATCTTCCGTCTCCTGGAGGTGCTCGAGATCAATAGGGAGGCCTGTTAAGCCCTGCATCTCTGCCAGCGCTTCATACCATTCTCTTACCGCCTGTTTCATCTCCCGCTCTTTAAAAGAATACCAAAGCCGTTCGATCTCTTCATTTTGTTTTAAGACATTTTTGAAGTGCCGAAAGACTCCTTTCCCCCGTGATAAAGCGGACCGCAGAGCGTCTTGATAAACCGGGTTTCGCAGACCGCCGACGAAACGCTCCATCAGTTGAAACCCTTGAAAGGAAGTCCACTCGGGGATATCTACATAACGGTCTACGACATCCTGCCCGTCTTCTTCCACGGATTCGGCTTTCACTTCAAGGTCTTTCATATCGAAGATATAGCTTTCCGACTGGTCTTCCATTGCAAAAAGAATTTGGTCGATTAATTCAGGGGTCAATGCAAACATTAAAACTCATCCTTTAAGAAACTCGGAAATTCTATCCGTTGAAACGAGCCAGGTCTCACCGGTCCTTCTGCCGTGAAACTCTACTTTATTATCCTGCAGGTTTTTTGCCGACAAAACAATCCGTAACGGCAGTCCGATCAAGTCGGCATCCTGAAATTTAATACCCGGCGATTCCTCCCTGTCGTCCGCGAGGAGATATTGGGAAAACTCGTCATAGATCTGCTCAAAGGTTTTCTTGACCCGCGGTGATTTCCCAATCCCCATGAGAAACGCCTTAAAGGGGGCCAAATCCGACGGCCAAAGGATTCCTTTGTCATCGTGGTTTGCCTCAACCACTACGGTCATAAGCCTGCCGATCCCTATTCCATAAGCGCCCATGTGAGGATATATTTTTTTTCCTTTCTCATCATCGAAAAAAAGATTGAGCCCCCGGGTATAAAAATCGCCGAGCTTAAAAATATTACCAAGCTCAACGGCCCGCACCTCATGGAGCGGATGGCCGCATTGGATACAATAATCGTCCGCCTTAATTCTCGAAATATCGCCTATTTCTTCACTCTCGAAATCTCTTCCAAAATTAGCATTTATATAATGGTAGCCTTTATCGTTGCTCCCGAGGACCAGGTTCGAAGCGTTAGTAATCGTATCGTCTAAAACTATCCTGATAGAGTCGTTCATTCCGATAGGAGACAGGTACCCGGGAATCAGTCCCATAGCTTCCAATTCTCTCCTGCTTGCCTTACGCAGTATCGGCGCTCCGATAAAACGGCTCAGTTTCTCGAGACTTACTTCGTAATCACCACGGACTACGGCCATCACATACTCATTTTTTGCCTTATATACCATCGGTTTACCGAGTTTGAATTTCGGCTCATCGAGACATGATGCAAGATCATCCATGGTTTCACAATCCGGTGTATGAACCACCTCGAGGGCTTTTGGGACCTCGCCGGCACTCCCCTTTTTTCCCATTGCAACGTCCTTGTTGGCAGTGTAACCACAGTTATCACATACAATAACGGCATCATCTCCATACGAAGCCGGGTACAGAAACTCGTAGGACTTTTCCCCCCCAATGTACCCTACCCCCGCTTCCGCTGTAATGGTAGCTACGTTGCAATTTGAAAATATTCGGTTATACGCGGAATACACCTTGGGAAAAAAGTTATTGAGATCGGTATAAGAACGATGAAAGGAATAGGCGTCTTTCATCGTGAACTCTTTTGTGCGCACTAAACCGCACCTCACCTTTTCTTCATCGCGGAACTTTTGCTGAAACTCGTATAAAAAAAGCGGAAAATCCCGATACGATTTTATACTCGACCGGAGAAGCTCGACCGCAGCCTCCTCGTGCGAAGGAGATAAAACAAACTTTCTTCCTTCTCTGTCACGGAATTTAACCAGCTCATCGGAAATTAAATCCAGTCGTCCGCCGGCCTGCCAAATCCTGAAGGGATTTATCATGGGAATCTTGATCTCCTGTCCCCCTAATGCATTGAGTTCTTTCCGCATTATATTTTTAATGTTCTCTGCTACCTTGACCCCGAGTGGGAGATAGGAATAGAGCCCCACTCCGAGACGACGGGTATAACCCGCCTGCAGGAGAAGGGCGTGCCCTTTGGAAAGGAATTTCTTCGGTGTCTTTCGAAGTGTTTTTCCGAGAAGCTTGGAGTATTTCATTCAGCATCATTCTAATCCAAGGAAAGGCACGGGTCAAGAATTCCCTTGACACCTTCTATCAATTACTTACATATTCTACCCATATAGTAAACAGCAATAGAGGAGATGGAAATGAGTATTATTGAATACATTGAAGGGAGGGAAATCCTCGACTCACGGGGAAATCCCACGGTTGAAGTAGATGTCATGCTCGAGGACGGTTCTTTCGGACGGGCCGCGGTACCTTCCGGCGCTTCCACGGGAATACACGAGGCCGTGGAACTGCGGGACGGTGATAAGAAACGGTACAAAGGAAAAGGGGTCAAGAAAGCCGTTGATAACGTAAACAATGTCATCGCCGCGGAATTGGTCGGCCTCGACGCCCTGGATCAAGTCGATATTGATAAAACGATGATCGAACTAGACGGTACGGAGAACAAAGGCAAGCTGGGGGCAAACGCTATTCTAGGTGTATCGATGGCCGTAGCCCGGGCCGCCGCCGATTTTCTTCAAGTTGAACTCTTTAAGTACCTCGGGAGTTTTCATGCGTCGACCCTCCCGGTTCCCATGGCAAATATTATAAACGGCGGTTCCCACGCCGACAACTCGGTAGATTTTCAGGAATTTATGATCATGCCTGTAGGAGCGCCGAGCTGCAGTGAAGGTATCCGCATGATTGCCGAAGTGTTTCATACCCTCAAGGGCGTTTTAAAAGAAAAAAGCTACAGCACCGCAGTGGGAGACGAGGGAGGATTTGCCCCGAACCTGAAATCCAACGACGAAGCGGTTGAGGTTATTCTGCAGAGCATCGAGAAGGCGGGGTACAAACCGGGCGAGGATATCTATATCGCTTTAGACCCGGCGGCCTCGGAGTTCTTCGACACGGACAAAAATCGGTATGTCTTCAAGAAAT
>CAYWIK010000129.1:0-4433 GCA_964458315.1 uncultured Spirochaetales bacterium
CACGCTTCACAGGTTGTAATGATAGACCGACATATAAGAGGAGTCAACACAGAGATATTCCCCGTTAATTGTAGAAAATACCGGGCATGCCGGAATGAGCAGGGCGAAAGCAACTGCGGGATTCTGATTACACCGACGAGGGCGCGTAAAAGTTACCCGCCGCGTAAAATGTGCGGCGGGCCTGGTATATCGCTCTGCAGGGCGTTTCTACCCTAAAGGGTAATCTTCTTCCCCTTGTCGGCCGACTGGAGTCCGGCGTCTATAACTTCCATCTCCTTCATGCCGTCGTAGAAGTTCGGTTCGATCGGTTTGTCCTCGTCGATGGCAACCAAGAAATCGTATGCCGCGTGGATAAACTCGTGCTCGTACCCGATGATGTGTCCGGGGGGCCACCAGTGGGCAATGTAGTCATGAGATTCTTCCGTCGCGAGTATCGTTCTAAACCCTTGGGCGTAATCCGGATCTTCGGTTGAATAAAACTGCAGTTCGTTCATCCGTTCGAAATCGAAAATCACCGCTCCCTTGTCGCCGTAAATCTCGAAGTAGTTATAGTTTTTTCTGCCGGTGGCAAAGCGGGTCGCCTCGAACGATCCGAGGGCGCCGTTTTCGAACTCCACCGTCATGAAGGCCGCGTCCTCCACGGTAACCTTGCCGGTGTCCGTACCCTTCGACTTTCCGCTGAATGTGCCTGACGCCTCTTCATCCGGCATCGGACGGTCGGTAATAAAGTTGGCGGTCATGGCAACAACGCTTTTGATCTCCCCTACCAGATAGCGGGCAAGGTCCACGCTGTGGGAGTTCAAATCGCCCTGAGGGCCGGAACCTGCTTTTTCCTTCTGCAGATGCCAGGTGCGGGGGAAATTCGGATCCATGATCCACGACTGCAGGTACGCCCCCCGCCAATGATAGATCTTTCCTATCTTTCCTTCATCGATCAGTTTTTTCGCAAGCCGGACCGCCGGACAGCGGCGGTAGTTATGGTTTAGATAATGCTTGACCCCGGCCTTATCAGCGGCTTCGTACATCTCTTTCGCCTGTTTGTAATTCAGGGCCAGGGGCTTTTCGCAGAAAACGTGCTTTCCGGCTTTAATCGCCTCCATTGCAACGTCGTAATGAAGATACTGAGGGACCGAAACATCCACGATGTCCACGTCATCCCTATGGACCATTTTTTTCCAGTCTGTTTCCGTGTCCTCCCAGCCCCACCGTTCGGCAAACTCTTTGAGGGGGCCTTCGTGCCGTCCGCATACGACCTTCCGCACCGGCATAACCGGCGGATCGAAGAACAGGGGCACCTTCATCCAGGCGCTGCTGTGGGCCTTTCCCATAAACTTATATCCGACAATTCCTATATTCATTTCCTTCATACTCTCCTCCTTTACGACAAACTCGAAGCTATTTTCTTAAGTTCCTTCACACTCTTCGCTACCGCCTTGTCTTCGTCGTTTTTATAATCCGGGTGCAAATAATCAATTTCCACGGCAAGGAACCCTTCGTACCCTGCGTCTTTCAGCAGCTGCGCCAGTTTCCGATTATTCACCAGTCCGTCTCCCACCGGCGTACAGGCAAAAAAGTGCCAGTTACTCACGCTTTGCCCCTTTTCAGGCTTCAAATCTTTAACATGGGTTGCAAAGGTATATTTCGCAAGCTTCTCCATGCCTTCGATCGGGTCCGCTAAAACGCGCATGAAGTTTCCCGTATCGAAATTGATTCCGAAATACGGCGAGTTTACATTGTTGATAATTTGAAGCATTTCATCGGGATTATAATCGATATGGTTTTCATCGGCCATCTTGATGCCTTTACCCTCGGCAATTTTTACCGCCTTTGAAAACATTTCCGACAATTTTTCGATCTGGGGCCCGTGGGGTTCAAAGCGGAATCCCAAACTGCTTCCGACCACCCGCATCACCTTCGCGCCTATCGCTTCCGCATACTCGATATGCTCTATCATCTCGTCGTAGGCTTTTTGATTCTTCCCGCCTTCCAGACCGTCGGGGTGTCCCCACGCGTAGACCCGGTCCAAGCCGTATTCATCGAGCATACCCTTTATTTCGCTCAAATAAGCAGTGTCGAATTTCGGGATAAAACATGATTCCAAAGAAACTCCGTCCACTTTTAAATCGTGCGCCCGTTTGATAAAATCCTCTAAGGTCATTTCTTTTTGAGGCTTCACCTGGTCCGGGTACACCTCTCCGAAAAACCTGTGATAACAATAGCTGTCAATTCCTACTTTCATCTGTTCATTCCTCCATAATGGTTTTATTGTTCAGTTTCAGAAACAACTTCGATGTCTATCTCCTCTAAGCGTTGACGGTCAATCTTTGATACGGCATCGGTCACGAGGATATCTATCTGGTCCACGGAAGCGAAACGGGCGAAGGAGCTTTTGCCGAGCTTGCTGCTATCACAGAGCAGTACAACCTTTGCAGCGATTTCGATCATCGCCTTTTTCGTCTCCGCCTGGTTGATGTCCGGGGTGGAGGCGCCCGTTTCAAAGGAAAAACTGTTTGCTCCCATAAACGCCTTGTCCACCATAAGGCTTGACAGGAGTCCTCTCCCGGATGCCCCGATGGTACAGTGAAATCCTTTCCTAACAACTCCGCCTAAAAGAATAATATCAACCGAGTGAAAGTCCTCAAGGATGGAAGCAATATTGAAGTCACTGGTTACCACATGGATGCTCTTTTTCTCATGTAAAAGTCTGGCAAGTTCGCCGGCGGTTGTTCCTGTGTCTAGAATAATCGTATCTCCGTCTTCGATAAGGTCTAAGGCAAGCCGGGCGATTTTCCGCTTCTCTTCCGAGCTTCTCGAGAGTTTCTGCTTTTCCGTGAGTTCGAATCCGGTTTTCGTTTTGACCATAGCGCCGCCGTGTGTTCGCAGTATGAGGCTTGATTGTTCAAGCTCACGAAGGTCGTTCCTGATCGTGGCGCTCGAAACGGCAAAGGCCGCGCACAGTTCCGGGACGGTAGCTTTCAGGTGTTTTTGTATGTACTCTACAATCTTTATTTTCCGTTCTTCGGCAAACAACATATCATTGGCCATAAAACACCCTCATTTTACCATATTATTCTTTTGGTTTCCATCGCGGGTTGTCTACAAACGCGGTTTTCCCCTTCCGCTGCACACATAGTTTCCGGAAACCCTGGGTTTCGATGGTCCCGTAATCGTGCCCGGCGTCGCCTCGGAAAGCAAAAAAGGAAACCAGAGGTTCTTCTAAAGACACATTGATGCTCCGGTGGGCATACCGTCCGGGCACATACACTGCCACGCCCGGTTTCATTTCTTGGGCTTCCCACTTTCCCTCCGGATTTTCCATGAGCATATATCCGTGCCCGCTGAGGCAGTAATACACCTCGGCCGTGTCGATTACGGTATGAAAATGTCCCTTAGTCATGAAATATTCTTCACCTACGAGACCGGGATAGGTAATGCTCGACCCGTAGGCTATTTCTCCCGGTTTTTCCGGCCGCTGCATGTCGTAAAACTCGTAAACTAATTCGTCCTTAGACCGGACCATCTCTTCTAAAGCATCGTTATCATAAAATATCCCCCGCAAATTCGACAAATACCGTTTTAAGGATTCCGCATCCGGGGAAAGTCCTGTGAGCAAATCAAAAGTTACCGCGGTAGATTCGTTTGTTTTTTCGTACGCCACGTTCATCTCCTCTTATATTATTTTTTTCTCAAACGCCTTACCGCACCGCGCTGCAGACCGGACAGGCGTCCGCTTTTTCGATTTCTATGCTGTCAAAAACCATATCGTCTCCGCTCCAAATGAGAAGGCGGTTCTTGCCCGCCGGCTCTTCGCCGAGGAGATATCGGACCGCCTCGACCGCTTCTAAGGAGCCCATAACGCCGGCGGTCGCCCCGGCAATCGGAATCATGCCGGATTCAGGGACCTCCGGAAATACGCAGGCGAGGCAGGCAGTCTCCGGAGGATGAACAAAGAGCATCTGTCCGGAAAAACCGGCGACTCCGGCATGAATAAAAGGGAAACCCTTCCGTACGGAAAACCGGTTGATCACATACCTCGTTTCAAAATTATCGAGACAGTCGACAATCAAGTCCGCATCGCCTACAAGGTCCTCAACCGTGTCGTCGTCGATCCGGCCGGTCAGCGGGACCACTTCAAGATGCGGATTCGCATTCTGAAGCCGCTTTGCAGCAGCCGCAGCCTTGAACGTGCCCAGGTCATCTTCTCCGTACAATATCTGCCGGTTTAAATTGCTCCGTTCCAGCTTTCCGTCATCGCAGATTCGTATGCTGCCCACCCCGGCATACGACAGGTAGAGAAGAAAGGGGCTTCCCAGTCCGCCCGCGCCGGCAACAAAGACGGTAGACTGTTTAAGCCTCTTCTGTCCTTCCTCTCCCCAGCCGGGAATGGCAATCTGCCTGCGGTACCGTTCCATTTCTTCAGGCGTCAGCGTCAT
>CAYWIK010000130.1:0-4412 GCA_964458315.1 uncultured Spirochaetales bacterium
CATCCGGCAGTTCCGCCGGATCGATAAAGTCAACCGCACTGAAGAGTCCTTTCCCGCGGGCAAAGGTGTCTTTGTGCAGGAAGGGTGTGCCGGGATGGTCTTTTTCCGGACACGGCCACTGAAGCCCCATCTTCTCGATCCGCTTGTGGCTGATACCTCCGTAGATCGGCATGACCGAAGCCATTTCGTCCATGATTTGGGACGTGCTCTCATAGTGCATCGGATATCCCATCCTGCTGCTCACCTCACTTACGATTTCCCAGTCCGGTTTCGCCGTGCCGGGCGGCGGTTTTATCTCCCGGAGGAGCTGCACTCTCCGCTCGGTATTGGTAAACGTTCCGTCTTTCTCCGCGAAGCTTGCGGCCGGCAGGACCACGTCGGCGAACTGGGCGGTTTCGGAGAGGAAGATATCCTGCACCACGAGGAAATCGAGGGCTTCTAAGTCCTTTTTCACCCGGTTGATGTTCGGATCGCTTAAAAACGGATTCTCTCCCATGATGTACATACCGCGGATTTTCCCCTCTTCAACGCCGTGAAGCATCTCCACCACCGTCAAACCCGCGGCGGGAGAAAGTTTCGCTCTCCACGCCTCCTCGAACTTTTTCTGTAACGCCTCGTTGTCCACCTTCTGATATCCCGGATATACATTCGGGAGGGCGCCAAGGTCGCAGGCACCCTGCACATTGTTCTGTCCCCTGAGGGGATTGACCCCGGTGCTCTTTCTTCCAATATTACCCGTAAGCATTGCCAGATTAGCGAGGGACAACACATTGTCCGTCCCGGTGGTGTGCTGAGTAATTCCCATGCTGTAGACGATGGAAGAAGCGCCTGCGCTTCCATAGATTCTCGCCGCTTCCGCTATATCTTCCGCGGGCACACCGGTTATCTCCGCCGCCCGTTTCGGATCGTACTTCAACACCACCTCTCGGAACTGCTCGTAGTTTTCCGTCCGCTCCGCGATAAACTCCTCGTCCGCAAGCCCCTCGTTGATAATCACGTTCATCATACCGTTAAACAGGGCCACGTCCGTACCGGACTGCTGTCTGAGCCACAGGGTGGAAAACCGGACCAGATCGATTTTTCTCGGATCTGCCACGATCAGTTTCGCGCCGTACTTTTCCACCGCCGCCTTGATGTCAAGAGCGATAATCGGGTGCGCTTCCGTAGTATTCGAACCGGTAACCAAGATGCAGTCGGCGTGTCTAAGTTCGCTCATTGAATTGGTCATGGCGCCGCTTCCGAAGGCGCGGGCAAGCCCTGCTACGGTTGAAGAGTGGCACAGCCGGGCGCAGTGGTCAACATTGTTTGTTCCGATGCACGCACGGATGAACTTCTGGAAAACATAATTTTCCTCGTTGGTACACTTTGCACTCGACAATCCGCCGATCGAATCGGGGCCGGATTCTTTTTTAATCTTGCTTAAGTTTTCCACGGTCAAGCTCAGGGCCTCTTCCCAGGAGGCTTCTACAAATCCGCCGTTCTTTTTAATGAGCGGTGTGGTAAGCCGTTCCGGGTGGTCGATAAACTCGGTTCCGAACTTCCCCTTCACGCAGAGGTTGCCGTTGTTCACCGTATTCTTTTCCGGTGTGGTCACCTTGATCAGTTTTTCGTCCTTGGTGTGCATCTCCAAGGTACAGCCGCAGCCGCAGTAGGGACAGATAGTTTTTTCGCTTGTCAGCTCCCACTCTCGTCCCTTTCCGATCCGCTGTTTTTCGGTCAGGGCGCCGACCGGACAAACGCTGATACAGCGACCGCAGGAGACGCAGGTCGTTTCCTGCAGGGACCGGTCAAATGCGGTGGCAATGGTTGCCGGAAAACCGCGATTGCCGATATTTATTGCGCTGTCATACTGCACCTCATTACATACATAAACACACCTGCCGCAGACGATGCATTTGTTGTAGTCCCTTACAATAAAAGGGTCGTCGTCCCGGACACCCCGGTCGTTTCGACCGCCTTCAAAGGAGGGTCTTGTAACCCCGAAATCATAGGCGTATTTTTCTAAGAGACAGCTGCCGCTCTTTTCACAGGTAATGCAGTCCACGGTATGGTCCGAGAGAATAAGTTCCAGATTGAACCGCCTCGCGCGCTGCACCCGTTCGGAATTTGTATGGACCACCATGCCGTCCGCCGCGGGAAAGGAACAGGATACCGCTAAGTTACGCATCCCTTCAACCTCGACCACACAGAGCCGGCACGAACTCATTGGCGGCAGATCTTCACCGTAGCAGAGGTGCGGTACCTCGATTCCGGCTTTTTTCACTGCCCAGTAGAGGGTAACGCCCTGTCTGACTGTTACTTCCTTGCCATCGATTGTCAACGTTATATTGCTACTCATCATGTCTTCCTTCACATTCTAGTTATGAAACGGTTATCGCATCGAACCGGCAGGTGCTGATACACATGCCGCACTTTATACATGCGTCCTGGTCGATTACATGGACTTCCTTTTTCTCTCCGCTTATCGCTCCGGTTGGACACGCTTTGAAACATGCGTGGCACCCTGTGCAGTTTTCCGGAATAATCGCGTATTGAATCAGATTTTTGCATACACCGGCGGGACAACGCTTCTCCTTGATATGCGCCTCATACTCATGGCGAAAATATTTAAGGGTAGTTAACACCGGATTCGGCGCGGTCTGGCCCAGGGCGCATAAGGCGGAATCTTTTATGGCTGCCGCCATCCCTTCGAGAATTTCGATGTCTTCTTCAGTCCCCCGGCCTTCACAAATCGCGGTGAGGGTCTCGTGCATTCGCTTCGTGCCGATCCGGCAGGGCACGCACTTCCCGCAGGACTCTTCCTGGGTAAAGGAGAGGAAGTAGCGCGCCACCTCTACCATGCAGGTGGTCTCATCCATGACGATCATTCCGCCGGAGCCCATAATACATCCGGCCTGCCTCAAAGATTCAAAATCCACCGGAATATCCAAAAGGGATTCGGGAATACAGCCGCCCGAGGGCCCTCCGGTCTGGACCGCCTTGAACTTCTTGTCGTCGGGTATGCCTCCGCCTATATCGAAGATGATTTCCCTTAAGGTTATTCCCATGGGAACTTCCACCAGTCCTGTATTGTTCACTTTTCCGACAAGGGAAAAAACTTTGGTCCCCTTGCTTGTTTCGGTCCCGATCTCGGCAAACCAGTCCGCGCCGTGCTGGATAATCCGCGGCACGTTGGCAAAGGTTTCCACATTGTTGATATTGGTAGGCTTTCCCATGTACCCCGCTTGGGCCGGATAAGGCGGTTTGACCCTCGGCTGGGGCAGTTTCCCCTCTAACGAATTGATAAGCGAGGTCTCCTCCCCGCAAACGAACGCCCCCGCTCCCCGGTGTACGGAAATTGTGAAGTCGAATCCGCTGCCGAGGATATCTTCCCCTAAAAGCCCGTACTCGGTAGCTTCATCGATAGCGAGAAGAAGCCGTTTTAAGGCCAAAGGATATTCGTTTCTGATATAGATAAACCCTTCACGAGCGCCGATTGCACGGGCGCCGATAATCATTCCTTCAAGCACGGCGTGGGGGTCCGATTCGACGATCGAGCGGTCCATAAACGCTCCGGGGTCCCCTTCGTCCGCGTTGCAGATGATGTATTTCTCGTCCCCGGGCTGGGCCGCGCAAATCTGCCACTTTTTTCCGGTGGGAAATCCGGCGCCTCCCCGTCCCCGAAGGCCCGCATTCAAAACTTCTTCTACAACCTTTTCGGGTGTCATCTGAGTAAGGGCCTTTGCCAGGGCTTTGTAGCCGCCCCGCCCGATGTATTCATCAATCGCTTCAGGGTCTATCACCCCCCGATTGGCTAAAGCAATCAGGCGTTGTTTCCCGAAAAATCCGATGTCCCGCATTTTCGGGATAGGCGCCTCCTCCTTGGGAGGCGTATACATCAGCTTCGGCACCGGACGTCCTTTTAAAAAATGCTCTTCCACGAGATACGGAATTACCTCCGGAGTGAGCATCTGATAAAATATACCGTCCGGCTGGACCACCACAATCGGGCCGTTTGCACAGAACCCGTTGCAGCCGGTTGTAACGACTTGGATTTCGTCCTCGAGTTTTTGCTTCTTCAGTTCATTCTCGAGGGCCTCTTTTATCTCGAAAGCACCGCCGGAAACGCATCCGGTACCGGTGCACACCATTAGATTCATTCTGTAACGCGGCATTTACGATATCCTTTCACTTCCTAAAGCAAGAGCGAAATCTTCTACGATACGTCCGCCGAGGACGTGTTCGGAAAAAATTTGTTTTACTTTGTCGGGATTCAAATCCACGTATTTAACCGGCGGTTCGTCTTTGAGCTCCACGGTTGCCATCGGTTCCTTGCTGCACAATCCGGCGCACCCGGAAGTGGTAAGAATGATGTCCTTGGCATCTACATTCTCTATTTCCTTCATAAATGCGGAAAGGATCTCCCTGGCCCC
>CAYWIK010000131.1:0-4357 GCA_964458315.1 uncultured Spirochaetales bacterium
AGATCAGGTTCTCCATGATGAACTCCCGGCGGTCCGGGGTGTTCTTTCCCATGTAGAACTCGAGAACATCGGATATTTCCTTCAGGGTTTTCAAGTTCACCCGCACGAGCCGGATATCGTCACCGATGAATTGTCCGAACTCTTTCGGCGATATCTCTCCTAAGCCTTTGAAACGGGTCACCTCCGGCGCGGAAATCTCTTCCATCGCCTCATCCCGTTCTTTCAAGTTGTAGCAGTAGCGGGTTTCCTTTTTGTTCCTCACTCGGAAGAGGGGCGTCTCGAGAATATAGGCCCTTCCGGCGACCACCAGTTCCTCGAAATAATTGAGAAAAAAGGTAAGAAGGAGGTTTCGAATATGAAAGCCGTCGTAATCCGCGTCAGTGGCGATTACAATTTTTCCGTACCGGAGATCGTCAACATCGTTTTCTATCCCCAACGCCATCATCAAATTAAAAAGCTCTTCGTTTTTGTAGATGGCGGCCTTGGTTTTTCCGAACATGTTCTGCGGCTTTCCCCGGAGGGAAAAGATTGCCTGGGTATAAACGTCCCGTGAGGAAACCATCGACCCCGATGCCGAGGCGCCTTCGGTTATGAAAATCGTCGATTCCTCCCCTTTCTTCCCGTCTTCCAAATGATATTTGCAGTCCTTTAGGTTCGGGATCTTAAGGGCGATTTTTTTCGAAGCCTCTTTTGCTTCTTTCCGGACCGCATTGAGTTCCTTCCTAAGTTTTTCATTCCGGACAATCTTGTTCTCGAGGGATTTCGAAGCGCTTAAGTTCTTATGGAGGAAGTCGACCACTCCGGCTTTTACCTCCTGGACGATCCAGCTCCGGATCTCGGTATTGCCGAGCTTGTTCTTGGTCTGACTTTCGAATACCGGGGATTTCAGCTTGATGGAGATTGCTCCCGCGATCCCTTCCCGAACATCCACGCCGGAGTACTGTTTCTGGTAAAACTCATTCACTCCTTTAAGGATCCCCTCCCGAAAAGCACTCTGATGGGTTCCGCCGTCGCTGGTAAACTGGCCGTTTACAAAGGAAAAGTAGGTCTCGCCGTTGCTGTCGGTGTGGGTAAAAGAAAACTCGATCTGCGGTTCCTTCTGATAGGCGATGGGATAGACCGTCTTGTCCCCCACTTCGGAATAAAGAAGGTCCATGAGGCCGTTTTTTGAATGAAACTTTTTCTTATTGAAGTAGAGGGTAAGTCCGCCGTTTAGGTAGGCGTAGTTCCAAAGACGATGCTCGATGAATTCGTAGTTATAGGTATATTCCTTAAAAATCTCTTCATCCGGAATAAACTCGACATAAGTCCCGTTCGGTTCGTTCTGCTTAGCTCCCTTTTTTTCTTTCTGAAGCACTCCCTGCTTGAACACCGCCTCGCTGTATTTGCCTTCCCTAAAAGATACGACGCGAAACCGGGAGGAGAGGGCATTGACCGCTTTCGTCCCCACGCCGTTTAGGCCGACGCTGAACTGGAAAACGTCGTCATTGTACTTCGCCCCGGTGTTTATGATGGAAACACAGTCAATGACCTTGCCTAGAGGGATGCCCCGGCCGTAATCACGGACAAAAACCTTCTTTCCGTTTATTCCGACATCGATTCGGTTTCCGTACCCCATGATGTATTCATCGATGCTGTTGTCAATCACCTCTTTCAACAGGATATAGATGCCGTCATCCATATCACTCCCGTCGCCCAGCCTGCCGATATACATACCGGTCCGGAGACGGATGTGTTCTAAAGAACTAAGTGTCTTTATTTTGCTCTCGTCATATACCGAGGACTTGCGCTGTGTTGTCATTTTTTCCCAGTTTACCTATATAGTTTCACCTATTATACAACTATATAGCAATTTTGTTAATAGAAAGTGAAAAAATGTTTGCCGGCGCCCGCTATACGCCGGGGCCGTTTTTTTGCTATCATCCTTCCTATGCGAAAGGTCCTTTATTATGACTGTTTTGCCGGGATAAGCGGCGACATGCACATGGCCGCGCTCATAAACCTCGGGGTCGAAGAGGAATTCCTCCGGTCCGAGCTCGGGAAGCTGCCCGTATCATCGGAGTTCGAGCTCGTCATATCCAAAGACAGCAGAAACGGGATTAGCGGGACGCGGGTCGATGTAAAAACAAAGGAAACCCGGCATCACCGGAACCTTGCCGACATTACCGCGATCATCCGGGAAGCTCGGTATACCCCGGACGTGGAAGAACTTGCCCTCCGTATATTCCGGTTAATAGCCGAAGCAGAGGCCGTGGTCCACGGGAAAACGGTTGAGGAGGTCCACTTTCATGAAGTAGGCGCGGTGGATTCGATCGTCGACATTGTTGCCGCCGCGGTCTGCATCGACGCGCTTGCGCCGGAGAGGATCATTTCCCGGCCGCCTGAAATCGGAGGCGGGTTTGTAAAAACCGCCCACGGAATTCTGCCCGTCCCCGCGCCCGCGACCCTCGAACTGCTGAAATCGGTCCCGGTCCACGCGGGAGGAGTCGAATCGGAAACAACGACGCCTACCGGCGCGGCAATCCTTGCGGCGGTTGTTGATGATTTTTGCGCAGACCCGCTTCTGGTCCCGAAATCCGTCGGCTACGGAATCGGGCATAAAGATTTCACTATTCCTAATATGCTTCGGGTGGTCTTAGGAGAAGAGGCCGCCGAAACCGATATCGGCGATACGGAACCGGCGGGCAACCTCGTAATCGAATGCACCATCGACGACATGGACCCGGAACTCTACGACGACCTCGTTGAACGGCTCTTTGCCGACGGGGCCCTCGACGTCTATTTAACGCCGATCATCATGAAAAAAACCCGCCCCGCGGTAGAGCTCACGGTTGTGTGCAATGAAACGGAAAAGGCTAAAATAGCGGAAACGATTTTCACCTGCAGCAGCAGCATCGGGCTCAGGGTCCGGCGCGTCCAAAAATATATGCTGAAGCGGACCGAACAGACCGTTTCAACACCCTTCGGAACGGTCCGGATCAAGACCGCGTTTTTCGGCGGCAGGGCGGTGAACAGAAAGGCGGAGTACCGGGATTGTAAACAGTGCGCACGGGAGCACGGCGTCACCGTCGAAGCAGTGCGCAGGGCCGCCTTGGAGGCCGCCTCCGGCCCCGGCGAGGCGGAGATGTGACCGAATCACCCATGATTACCGAAGAGCGCTACGCCAAACTCCTGAACATCCTGCACGGCCTCCGCGCGGCAACAGTCGCATTGAGCGGCGGCGCCGACAGCAGCCTGCTGCTGGCGGCTTCAAAGGAAGCGCTCCCCGGCCGGGTGTACGCGGTTACGGTAAAAACCCCGTATGTGCATCGCGGTGATCTCGACCGGGCCGCCCGAACTGCCGAATACCTCGGCGTTCCGTACATTGTACTGGAAATTCCTGAAATCCCTGAAGAAATCTTTGCAAACCCGAAAGACCGCTGTTACAGGTGCAAACAGGTATTGTTTCGGCTGATACTAAATGCGGCCGAGGCGAACGCGTCAGCTCCCGCGGTGCTCGACGGCATGAATGCCGACGAAACGTCGGAGCACCGGCCGGGGACCCGGGCCCTCGGGGAGCTCGGCATCCGCAGCCCCCTCGCAGAGGCCGGGCTTACAAAAAAAGACATTCGGCAGCTTTCCCGCCGGAAAGGGCTCCCCGCGGCCGATGCGCCGAGCGGTTCGTGTCTCTTGACACGCTTCCCCTACGATACACACATCAATGAATCCGACCTTATACGGGTCGCGGCTGCGGAAGATTTTCTGGCCGCCGAAGGGTTTACCCAGGTGCGGGTGCGGGTGCATGGAGAGCTTGCGCGCATCGAGGTCCCGAAAAAAGACCTTGCGTGTTTTTTCAACGGGCGCGTCGACCTTGACGAAGCAAAGCGCCGCTTTCACGGCTTCGGTTTTCGTTATATCACCCTCGACCTCGAGGGGTTCAGGTCCGGGTCTATGGACTAAAAGGAAAAAAGATGATGGATACACTGGAAGAAATACTAAAAGCAATTCAAAACGGGGCGGTCGAACCTGCCGAAGGCGAGAAACTGGTCCGGGATTTTTTCTATCGGGATTTAGGCCACACAAAGATCGACCGGCATCGCATCCACAGGACAGGCTACCCCGAAGTAATCTACTGCGGCGGGAAAACGACCGAACAGGTCCTCGATATACTCGAAGCGATTTTAGGGCGGGACGCCGGGGAAAGCCCCGCAGCTCCGCAGGAACCTCCCCTTCTCTGCACCCGGGTTTCCGCGGCCCTGGCGGACGCGATACTCGCACGCTTTCCGGACCTAATTTGGAACAGCTTCGGCAGGGTCATCTTTTCCCGCCCCAAACCGCCTGCAAAGGCCGATTCCTATATCGCGGTTGTGACGGCCGG
>CAYWIK010000132.1:0-1817 GCA_964458315.1 uncultured Spirochaetales bacterium
ATAGAGCAAAGTTATCAATGGATTTTTTTTGTACCTGCTAAACAGCAAGGAACGGAATGATTTTTTCGGGCCCCTTAGGTATACTTTCCCTCGGGAAGAAGATAATGAATCCGGACCTTAGATCATCCATGCAACAGACCGACTTTCGGCGTATTGAAAAAGCCCTCGAATACATGAACGAACACGGACTGGAACAGGTCTCCTTTCGTGATGCAGCCCGTCATGTACACATGTCGGAATACCACTTTCACCGGACCTTTACCGCATGGGCGGGAACGACCCCGACCCGCTTCCTCCGCTACCTGAAAAAAGAATACCTTAAAACCGTTATCGACAGCCGGCCGCTTCTCGATGCAGCCTATACCGCCGGCCTTTCCGGTCCGGGCAGGCTTCACGACCTCTTTGTCACCTACGAGGCAATGACCCCGGGGGCGTACAGGGAAAAGGGAACGGGGTTGACTGTCCGATTCGGGTTCGCGCCGACACCCTTCGGCCGGTGTTTTGCCGCTGTGACCTCCCGTGGACTGCTGGAGTTTCGGTTTCTCGAGGAGGGTGTAGGAAATGCAGGTGCGGGCGGAAGCGCCGGCGGCGCTTCCCCGGCGGAGGAGCTCCGGGCAGAGTTTCCGAATGCGGTGTTTGTAGAAGACCCCCGGGCAGCGGTAGAGGTTACAGAGAAGGTGTTCGGCAGTTGGAGCATGGCCGGGCGGGAAAAGGAGAGCGCCGCGGGTCCGGGTCTCCATCTTCTCCTTCGGGGGACCAACTTTCAGATCAAGGTGTGGGAGGCCCTCCTCCGCATCCCCTTCGGCGCCCTTGTTTCCTACGGAAGGGTGGCGGAGAAGGTCGGCAAACCCGATGCTACCCGGGCAGTCGGCAGCGCGGCAGGCAAGAACCATATCGCTTTCATCATTCCCTGCCACCGGGTGATCAGAAAAATAGGCACCACCGGCCGGTATCGGTGGGGCATTTTCCGGAAGCAGGCGATGATCGGCTGGGAACAGGCACGTTCCTTTCCTTTTTCGTAAAGCGGCCGTATCTTAAGTATATGAACAATATATCCGAACGCAAGCAGGCGCGGCTCAAACTGACCGGTGCGACCTGCCCCTCCTGCGCCCACGCCATTCAGCATGCAGGGAAAAAGCTCAAAGGGGTGGACAAGGTTGAGGTTGACCCGGTCGAAAAAATCATCCATCTCGACTATTCAGGCAGCGACGATGCGGTTGAGGCGGTCCGGGATTTGGTAGACCGCCTCGGATACAGCGCCGAAAAAATTGAGTAGCTGAGTTTTTCAGCCGATCATCATATTGATGAGACGGAATTTCCGAAACCGGCGCGGAATAAAACGAACGGCTTTCTTTGTCCATGTTTTTCTACTCACGACTGCCGCATATATAACCGTTCCTGTTTTCCCCGCCGCCGGGGTTTCCGAAAAATCGAAGGAACTCAACAACCGCGGCATGGCGATGTATGAAGAAGGGGACTATACCGGAGCCTCGGAACTCTTTGTAGACGCAATCGAAGCCGATTACACCAATTTTCTCGCCCATTACAACCTCGCCTGCGCCATGGCCCTTCTTAGAAAACAATATAACCCTTGCGATTTTGACCCCGAAGGAAAACAGTCTTTCGACATCCGAATCGATTCGATACTTAAGTCTCTACGGACAGCCGCGGAACTCAACTCCGGCAGAAAGCGGCGGATGCTCGAAGACCCGGACCTTAATGCGGTCCACACTGCCCTCGAGTTTCACCTGATCGCCGGCAGGAGTCTGAACACCGCCGCGGATGCCCGTATCATTCTGCAGGAAGTCCTGTGGCGG
>CAYWIK010000132.1:1917-4226 GCA_964458315.1 uncultured Spirochaetales bacterium
GAAAGCGCCGCTTTTGTCTTCCTGCTTCGTATCGGCACCGGTTCGCGGGTCAAGCCCATCTTTTCTATTGCAGACGAATACGGGATGTACGTAAACAGTACATTGCTCTGCTTCTGCCTGATGTCATCGATGGTTTCGGTATGCAGTTTTTTCCTTTTGTCCACAAGGGAGAAGAACTGCCAGAGCTTCGAAGTATCGAGGTCGCGTTTTCTGAAAAAGCGGGTGATAGTCCCGTAGGTATTTACCGAAAGAGTCGAAGGAATCATCGGGATAAGGACGATGTCAGATGCTGAAAAGATGTTTTCCGTTTCAAGGTCCAGTCCCGCGGGGCTGTCAATCACGATGAAATCGTATTCCGGTCGTACCAAGTCTAAAGATTCATCAATGCGCAGGGTCTTGCGCTTTCGGTCGTGGAGTTCAATTGCCAGGTTGCGAAAAGAAAATGCCGCAGGCAGGATATCGAGCCTCTCATAGTTGGTTGCTTTTATTGCCTTTAGTATTTTGTCGTTTTTTTTAATCAGATGCTTTGCCTTGAATTTCTTAGGTGACTGTACTCGCATATAGAAAGAGGCGGCCCCCTGCGGGTCGAGATCGCACAGCAGAGTTCTAAACCCGTCGGTCGAGGCAAGATACGCGAGGTTCACCGCCGCTGTTGTTTTCCCCACTCCTCCTTTCATGTTATAAATCGCAATGGTTTTCATACAAGTCCTTTTACATTATAGCCGATAAGAAAAGATTTGTCTTATTCCTTTTCCTTTGATTTTTTTTCTGTACTCTTCCAAAAGAGTGTGCAAGGCGCCTTCCATTTCTTTTTCCTTTGCTGCAAGGGCGGTTACAATCCCGCCGATTGCCGCATTTGCCTGGGCAGACGCGTATCTGGAATGCTGCATTCTGTCGAGGGAATCCAGAAGGATCCGCTGCTGTACTTTGACGTCGTGCAGGTCTCCTAAGCCGTTTTGGAACTGCTTTAGGTTTTTTATTGTTTTATCTACGTTCCGGTTGGGAAACAGCTGTGAGAAAAGCTCGAGGAGATAGCGCAACTTTTTACAGTCGATCCGAACTTCGTGGACGTTTTCCGTTGCTTTCAGCAGTTTGCCTATTCGTTTCCGGAGTTTTGCAAACCGCCGCGGGATAACATCACCAGCTTTCCGGATGATAGGAATTGTTTCCGGATTGCAGGCCTCCTGCATAGGGGCGGTACAAAACGTTGACGCGAGGTCCATACGTTTCGAATAGTCGTCTGATCCGATAAAGCCCGCCAGGCGGTTGTGTTCTTCCTCTCGCAGGGTCCGGATGTATCTGAAAAAAATATTCAGCCCTTCTTTAAGCTGCTCGGGTACAAGAGAGAGGTAATATGATTCGTCCATGAGCATGACATCGATGTCCCGAAGCGGCCCGGTGGCTGATTGTACCGTTTTCAAAGCTTCCCGCAGCGACTCATACTTTTCCGGGATAAATATTTCCTTACATTGTCCTGCCGCAACCCGTGCCCTCCGGATGGAAACGCGAAAATCGTGCAGAAACTCGGTGTCGATGTCTTCGAGTATTCCCCGCACCTGTGCCTTGCTTTGCGTGAGAAGATTATCCAGGATGACTTTTACCGCATGGCAGGACGACCAGGTAGGTTCGATGTAGGGAGGATAAATGCCGATAGAAACATCTTCCACATACTCGGCATGAGAAATGAGCTCCCGGAATATGTCGTCATGGCTGACCGGTGCCATTGCCTGTTTAAAGGCCCCTGCAAGGCCGGCGGTCTCATCGTCGAAGCCCCGTAATGGAGTAAGGGCTATAATCGGATCGATATCTTTCTCCGTACCGCCGTTAGAGATCAGCCTGCGGTGCATGACGATCATATGGGCGATGGATTTCCCCTCGCTGTTTTGTATTTCCCTTCGTTCTTTTTGTTCCCGGACCATCGCGAGGGGCATCAACGCGCGGACATCTATAAGCTCCGCCAGGATGTCCCTGAGTCTTCCTTCAGGATACTCTTCCTGAAACCTGGGCGGTTTCTCTGAGTCAAGGGGCATTCCGCATGACTCTTTTCCGTTACGCAGGGAAAACAGGGAGAAACGGCCGTTTCGTGTAAGGCAGATATAGCCGCCCTTATATAAGCGCAGGTCGAAGGTGTCGAAGTACCGACCCTCCTGCTCTGAAATTTCGGGTTCGGTCGTGGAGTACCGGCCGCCGAGCATGGCGGAGAGGGTTTTTAGTGATATTTTCCCGTGTATGCGGAAAATATGCCGGGTCATCGGTTTCTTCATCCTCCGGAACTGCATATACCGCAGCGGTCGGCAGAAGCAGAGGTT
>CAYWIK010000133.1:0-4197 GCA_964458315.1 uncultured Spirochaetales bacterium
TTTTTTTCCATCGTTTTCATCCTCCTATACCTTCTAGAAGGGGAAAACTCCGCTGTTGATTCAAAAATTTGAGAAAAAATAATCTTTTTTCTTGAGATCATCAATAATTTAGTGTCAAAAAAAGTCGCGAGTATTTTAACCGGCGGGTGAAATTACTCATGTTGTTGGAAAGATTGCCGCAGCGCCGCCTATTCGTAATCCGCGGTGCGCGGCGAAACCGACTCTCTCTCGAGCTCGTGCTGAAACCGCTTCCGGATGTCCTCCCAAATCTGAGAAAAACTCTTGTCGAAAAAATAGTGGTTAATGCGGTTATACTTTTCTTTGTACTGTTCTTTCATGCCGGAAGCTTTTTTAGAAAACTGTTTAAACTCCTGCAGGAGAAGGTCCCGCTTTTCATACGCTTTGAGCGTCAGGGCGGTCATTTTTCCTTTCCAATATCCTATCCAGCGTTCATACGCTCGGTCCAGGTTCTGGGCAATCCCCTTAATGGCTTTGAGGTTTGCGAGATGTTCCCGCATTTCTCTGACACCTAAAAACTTTACTCCAATTCCGATAAACCGGAGGGCTGTTGTGCTGCGCCAGCTGCGGAATGACAGATCTGTCCGGAATAGCTGCCGTATTGCCTGAGGAAGGCTGTAGAACCGTTTCAAGGCCCGGTTCATGTTTTTCTGCAGTTCCCAGGGGCTTATCTTGTCCGGTTTGATCAAAACGAGATGCCCGCTGTATTTATGCCATTCCTTCGAGAGGATTTTCCCTTCTTCTTCGTATCGTTTGCACAAAGGAGTTCCGGGCAGCGGCAGGAGGCTTACAAACTGGACCGTGTCGATGTTCATCCTGTTTGCAAACTTCAATGTTTTTTTCATCGTAGCCGGCCGGTCGTAATCACTGCCGAAAACAAACATACCGTGGATGGTAATGTCCGCTTCGTGATACGCTTTAACGGCATGGATGATTTTTTCGATGTCCTGCCGTTTGTTCCACGCCTCTAAGGTTTCTGCTTCGATTGATTCGAAACCGATATAGACCTTGAAGCATCCTGTTTCTTTCATAAGTGACAGCAGTTCCGGGTCCCTCGCTGTTTCGACGCGGACCTGGGCCGACCATCTCGGCATGTCCGGTATCTCGGTCTTGATGCGGCGCAGGAGTTCCTTTGTTCTCGCGATATTTGCGGCAAAGTGGTCGTCCCCGAAGAAGATTGAATATTTATCTCTGCCCCGTTTCAGATCGATGATATACTTTATGTGTTCGACGGTACGGTCTACGGACATGGTCCGGTATTGTTTTCCGAAGTGAGACACCACAGAACAGAACTCACATTCATATGGGCATCCCCGGGAAGTATTGATGGTAAAGTAACGGATTTTATCCAGGGTTTCCTTGGAGAACACGGGGAAGGGAAGTTCCGTCAGAAGGGCTGAGTCCAAAAATTCCCGGGCCGGATTGTGAACAATATTTCCGGTGGCGTCACGGAAAGAAATTCCCTTAAGGTCATCCAGCGGCGGGTTGTCAAAGTCTTCTTCGAGCCGTTTCAGCAGTTCCGGAAAGGTAATGTCCCCTTCATTTCTCACGATAAAATCACAGTAATCGAGGGACTCCTCCGGAGTTGCGGTGGCATGGGGGCCGCCGAAGACGATCTTTGCGCCCGGGTTGTGTTTCCGGATGAGCTCTGCGAGCTCGTATGATTGAGGTATTGTTCGGGTGATTGCGGAAATTCCGATGACATCGGAGGAATAAACCGTTTGAAGCTGCTCTTCGGTAATGATTTCCGAATTTCCCTTGTTCATTCGCGGATTGACCGTATATGTATCAGTGAAACCCTGCTGCCGTATAATGCCGTTTAAATGGTCGATTGCCCGTGACGGGAGGTAGAAAAATGAGTACACGTCTTTTGCCGGTTCTTCAAAGAGTTTTCCATTAGGTGTGGGCGGGAGTTCCACTAGAGTTATTTTCATAAAAGCCTCGCTTGCGATTTCTATTTTATAA
Source organism: uncultured Spirochaetales bacterium (assembly GCA_964458315.1). Classification (GTDB taxonomy): domain Bacteria; phylum Spirochaetota; class Spirochaetia; order SPDA01; family CAZSGZ01; genus CAYWIK01. Next base: position 1,984 of record CAYWIK010000133.1, read on the forward strand.
TACTAATGTAACAATAAGTATGGAGGTGGTAAAGAAGTTAAAAAGGATCCTCTATCGCCCCCTCCCGGTCATAAGGCCGTCCCTTCGGACTCGGTTCGAACACGACCTCTACTTCCGTTCCCTCTTCTTGAATGATGGAAAAATTTCCGTCGATTTCAACCGCAATTTTCTCCATGAGGCTGATTCCCAGGGAGTCACGCTGTTTTTTCGTCGCCGATGTTCCGATGCCCCGGCCGTTGTCCTTTATTGAAAGTGTGCAGGCGTTTCCGGTTTCGTGAAGAGACACATGGATACGGGGCTCAATGGAGCCTCCGCCCGAGTCAAAGGCGTATTTAATCGAATTCGTACAGCTCTCATGTACGATAAGTCCTATCGGGAGGGCTTTATCTATGTCGAGGCATACATGATCAAACTCGGAGGAAAGAAGAATGCCTTTGTCTTCCGTCGAATGAGTTATTTTTAATTTTTTCAATAAATTTTGAAGAAATGTGTCCATTCGAATCGTGGAAATGTCTTCGATATTGTACAGCATGTCCTGAGTGACTGATATGGACTTGATCCTTTCCGCGAGATGTTCGAGAAACTCATGCTGAGCCGGTTCCGTTGCTTGGTAGAGCTCGAGGTCGACGATTCCTTTAATGATGGCAAGGTTGTTTTTTATTCGATGATGGATTTCTTTGATCAAGAGCTGTTTTTGCGCGAGTGATTTGTCGAGCATTTGCCGTGCTCTGCGATGCGCGGCAATTTCTTCCTTCAGGCGGCTGTAGAAGGAACTCAGATATCCTAAGACGAAACCGGTAAGGGTCCCGAAAATTTGTGCAATCAGCTTACTCTCCGGTGCATAACTGAGCTTGCCGAAAAGCCAAAAGAGAAGCAGGTTCATCGGCAGGGCGATCACTCCGGAGATGATTCCTCCCCGGATGCCGAACAAGACGGCTGCGAAGAACATCGGAATAAGGACGAAGTAGTTTGTAGAAACCATAAGAACATCACTTAAGAACACAAAGCAGAAAGCATAAAAAATGACAGAACCGCCTAAGATTACTGTTTTTGTGAAGGGTTTTAGTTTAATGTCAGTCCGCAGAAGTTTCGAGTTGAGCTTATCGATTAGTTTCGCTGGTCTCATAATCTTGCGTGGGTAGTATAATCAAAGAGCCGTCGAGATACAATGGACATTCCCGGCCCAACCTAGTATGTTACTAAATGAGGATTGCACTATGGCTAAAATACAAAAGGTAAACCGAATTTCTTTTATTGCCCTCGGTTTCATCCTTGTTTCTTCTTTTATTTCCGCGCAGAATCTGGGAACCAAATATTTTTCTTTCGGCGCAATTCCCTTCAATCGTACGGTGAATTGGGTTGAATCAACCTTTCCGGCTGATTCGATAGAGTACAAGCGAAATCCGGAAGCATTATTCCTGGCTTTTGACGCAATAACGAGAGACGGTGAGAACCCTCAGATCAGGGAACTATTTAAAGGCGCGATAAGGGCCACGGGAGGCTGGGGAAGTACCTTTGTCATGTTTTATGATCGTCTCGTGAGGCGGATTGACCTCAACTTTCCAAACGAACCAAATGTGAATCTTTTTTTTGTTTCACCGGATACGGAAGATTCCGAACAGAGGCTTTTTCTGGTTCACAAGGCAATGAAGACAGAGGGAAGATTTACCGAAGCCTTTGATCAAATAAAAGACAGGGTAACCGGCCTTTTAGGGGTCAATCCCGAGGCTGCAGATACGAGACACCGGGGGCAGCAGTTTGGTACGTATGCCCGTATAGGAATGTGGCGGCAGCCGGAACAGATTGTGCTGGTGATGGTTCGCGAGGTAAATCTTCAGGCTAAGGTAAGCTTTGTCCATTATCTGTATATTGACGCAGGGCTTTGGCGGGAATATAAGCGGCTTGTCAGACAGATCGAAGGAAGCGGACAAGAAGATTCCGACCGGCGCGATTCGGGCGCAATCGATGCCTTTTGAACAGCTGCGTATGCTTGAATGAAATCTTGGTATGAAGATGACCTTTTTTGGCTCCACTTTGCACCGATAATGTTTCAGGAGGAGCGGTGGGCTGCGGCAGGGGCTGAAGCACGGCATACGGTCCGGCTTTTAGGAATGCCTGCAGGCGGATTCCTTTTGGATTCCTGCTGCGGCGTGGGACGGCACAGCGTCGAGTTTGCGAAGATGGGGTATACGGTTACCGGCTTTGATCGGACCG